>JAESTG010000304.1 GCA_016763715.1 Flavobacteriaceae bacterium | reverse complement strand
TATTTTTGAAAGTCTATTCAGTAAAACAAAATCGGCTAATACTAAGGCAGCCATGGCCTCTACAATTGGTACTGCTCTTGGTACTACACAGGGGTCATGCCTTCCTTTTCCCTGCATTTCAACCACTTCTCCCTTACTATTGATGGTTTCTTGCTTTTGCATTATGGTTGCTACAGGTTTGAAAGCCACATTGAAATATACATCCTCTCCATTACTAATTCCACCTTGCACTCCCCCACTATAATTGGTTTGTGTACTTCCGTCGGGATTAAAAAGGTCATTATGTTCGCTTCCTTTGAGACGTGTTCCAGCAAACCCGCTACCGTATTCAAATCCTTTAACGGCGTTGATAGATAGCATAGCCATTCCTAATTCAGAATGTAATTTTTTAAAGACAGGTTCTCCAAGTCCGACAGGCATATTTTCGATCACACAGCTTATGGTACCGCCAACGGTATCTCCTTGTTTTCGTATCTCTTTGATGTAATCTTCCATTTGTACTGCCATTTTTGCGTCTGCGGTACGAACGGGGTTTTTCTCTATTTCTGAAAAGTCAAGTTCTTTATATGATTTTTCCAGTTGTAACTTGCCAACACTGGAAACATAGGCAGTAATTTTAATATTTTTTAAGAACTGTTTAGCGATAGCACCTGCTGCTACTCGACTAGCAGTTTCTCTGGCTGAAGAACGCCCACCTCCGCGGTAATCCCTTATTCCATATTTCTGGTCGTAGGTATAATCGGCATGTGATGGTCGGTAGGTATCTTTGATATGTGAATAGTCATTCGATTTTTGATTGATGTTTTCAATCACAAACCCAATGGGGGTTCCTGTAGTTTTTCCTTCAAATATGCCAGAGAGAAATTTGACAGTATCAGGCTCTTTACGTTGTGTTACAATAGCAGACTGCCCTGGTTTTCTTCGCTGCATTTCTATTTCAATAGCTTCAAAGTCTAGTTCAATGCCAGCTGGACAACCGTCTATAATTCCACCAAGTGCGGGACCGTGTGATTCACCAAAAGTGGTGAGCTTAAAAATGGTTCCGAAGGTGTTTCCTGCCATGGGTGGTTTACTATAATTTTTTGTAATATAAATTTTATTCTTTAGTTATGTCGGTACTTTGTCTTGCGTTTTTGTATTTCATCAATTTTATCTTCAATACCCTCGACAATTTTTGTCCAACCTAGGTCATCCTTTACTCCTTTTAGCCAATTTTTAGGGATCCCTTGTAACTTATTGATGGGTAAATCTTTACCTGAACATTTTCTAATTCGCAACGGAATCACTACTTTTTTTCTGGCATCATGAGCTTCTAAGGCAGTTGTTAATTCTTTCTTATAACAAAAATCCGATGCGATAAAGCTACTACTTATAAGACATAACACAATGTCTGCTCTGTCTAAATTTTCAAAAACCTCATTTTCCCATTCATCTCCAGCATCGATATTCTTGTCGTGCCATATATATACCTTCTTCAATCTTACTAAGGACATTAGGTGTTTTATGAGCTCATCCTTATAATCTTTGTCTTCACTAGAGTAAGAGACAAAAATATGAATAGGCTTTCCTTCTTTCCTAGTTTCAGGACGTTCCACACCATTGAGTAGCTCATGTACCAAAAATTTTTCTTTTAATTTCCCTGAGGTATAGTGAGTACTTCCCATACTATCATGTCCAAGTATTTCTTGATAATCTACCAAAAGTTGCAAGCCTTTGTGCAATTCTGGTAGCGGAATCCACTCTGTATAATCAAGATCTTCATAACTTTCATTTACCTCTCTAATGGCTTGCCTCAAGACCGTTAAAAAGTCGTGCCTTCTATCTCCACCTACTTCTAAGGTAATTTGTTTTTTTTCTTTGTCCAAAACGATTTTTGCCATGCTATTGAAGATTAGCTTTTCTTGTAGTAGCATTCCTTTTTTCCAGATTTGATTGTTGTAGATATAAGGATGCATTTTTACCATTAATCTTGAAATAATAGGTGATGGAAGGAAGTCGGAATACTCAATGATAAACTTTATGATTGGTTCGTTTGGTAGAAAGTCAAAATCGGTTTGCTCGGTAGGGAGTAATTCTGGTGCCACATATTGATCTCTTTCAACTTCGTAGATTAGCTGAAACTCTTTCATCATACCAATAATAAATAGAAACTTGTCTTCAGGTACATCAAAGGCCTCTTCGTCTTCGTAAATCTCATTAAACCGTACATCGTTTATGATTTTGGACAAGTCATTGAGCGCAAACCGACCGTTTTGTTCCACAACCATTGGAGAATTAATAACCCTATAAACCGCCTTGGTAAGCCAAAGTGGGTTTAGTACTTGAGTGTTTAATAAACGTAATTTTTCATAATTTAAAACAATGCCTAAATCATTTAAGAAACCTAAAAGCGTGGATTGAGCATCTAGGTCTGTCACATGAAAGGATTCACATACTTTTTTGTATTCGGTATACGCTATGTAATTGTCGGTCATTTCATGGAAATGTTCTTTTACCTGAAACCAATTTTTATGAAACGGGGTGTTTCTAAGTTCCATATCCCATAGAGAGGAGACTAATTTACTTCTTAAGGTATCTATGCCCCTATCCTCTTTACATGAAATTTTAAAATAGTCTTGAATACTTGGGTATTTCTCTGACAAAAATTTTCTATCTAACTCAAATGATGGGTTTTCATCCATTTTATTCAGAATTACAAAAATGGGTGCATTTCCACCAAAACTTTCTATGTATTTTAACCAGTACTCTGCCTTTTCATCTTTTCTACTGTCCAATACCAGAATGTATAGGCATCGTTTTGTTAAAAAGAACTGATGTGTGGCATGCACAATCTCTTGACCTCCAAAATCCCAAAAGTTGATGGTTAAGTTTTCCTGTTTTACTTGAAACCCTCTTTTTGAAATATTAATACCGTGGGTTTGTTTTTCTTTAATATCGAAATCATCTCCCAGTAAACATTTTACGAGACTTGTTTTGCCTGAAGCTCCTTCGCCTACCAAAATTACTTTCACTTCATTTAATGGCCTAATATCCTTTTCTCTCTTGGTGCTTTCAAAAAATGCGGCGATTGCTTTGTTTCCTTGCTTGTTGACTTCTGGAGGTGGTGTTAGTATTGGGTTACCTTGTACAAATATGCCTAACGAGTTTATGAAGTCGTCATAGTCATCCAATAAAATTGTGAGATCTAAGTCTAAAATAGATTTTCCCAAAATTGTAATTAGGTTGTTTGTTAAGTCAAGTGATTGTAATTTTTTAAGTTGTTCTAGGTTTTTTATTTCAGAGATTTGATTACTACCTAGTTGAAGTCTTTGTAATTTTTTAAGCGGCTCTATGTTTTTTATTTCAATAATTTTATTGCGACTTAGCTGAAGTGATTGTATTTTTTTAAGCTGCTCTAGGTTTTTTATTTCAGAGATTTGATTATTACCTAGATGTAGTATTTGTAATTCTTTAAGCTGCTCTAAATTTTTTATTTCAGAGATTTGATTACTATCTAGCCGAAGTCTTAGTAATTCTTTAAGCTGTTCTAGGTTTTTTATTTCAGAGATTTGATTATTACCTAGATGTAGTATTTGTAAATTTTTAAGCTGCTCTAAGTTTTTTATTTCAGTAATTTGGTTGCCATTTAAGTAAAGGGCCTCAAGGTTCCTCAAATTTGAAACCTCCACAGGTATTTCAATTAATTCTAAGTCTGTTAAATATAATTCATCTGTAGGATTCAATCGTTCCTCCTCTATTCGTTTCAAAGCAATTTTTAATGACATACAGTAATGTTCTCTAAAATGAACAAGTATCTTAAACTTGCACATTCCGTTAATTTTAAATTTATGATGTAGGTTGCTGCTTAGGGGAGAAAAACAGTAGTGTAAAAACCTTTCTTAACAAATATACCCATTCCAACCGAATCTTAGAAAGGAATCTATAGCCCTACTCTTATGTCAATGAATAAATGAAATAACCATTTGTAAAACAACTAGTAACATTTTGATAATGCGCTATTCAGCTTCTTTTCAGAATTTTGTACAAACCTAGAGTCCATTGAAAAGAAAAGTTGAAATCGCCGTTTTATCAGATATTCATTTAGGTACGTATGGTTGTCATGCACGGGAAGTTTTACAGTACCTCAATGCTATCAAACCTCAGAAACTTATCCTTAATGGCGATATTTTTGATATCTGGCAGTTTAGGAAGCGATATTTTCCCAAATCCCATCTTTTAGTCATTAAAAAGATATTGGCGTTGGCAGCAAAGGGAACTAAAGTCTATTATATTACGGGTAATCATGATGAAAAGCTTCAAAGGTTCAACAAAGTGAAAATGGGCAACATTTGTGTTTTGGATCAACTAGTGCTCAATCTGGATGGTAAAAAGGCTTGGTTTTTTCATGGCGATGTTTTTGACGCTTCCATACAGCATGCCAAATGGATTGCTAAGTTAGGTGGTTGGGGCTATGATATGCTAATTTTATTCAATAGATGGGTTAATATTGTCCTTGTGAAGATGGGCCGTGAGAAGTATTCTTTGAGCAAACGAATTAAAAAAAGTGTTAAAAGTGCGGTTAAGTTCATTTCCAATTTTGAAGAAACTGCCACCGAAGTCGCCATAGAACGAGGAATGCATTATGTAATATGCGGACATATACATCAACCTGTTATTCGGGATGTGTGTACATCAAAAGGACGATGTACCTATTTAAATAGTGGTGATTGGATTGAAAACCTGACAGCGTTGGAATACAATAATGAAAATTGGAGATTGTACGAGCATCTACAAAAAAGTCATATGCCGTTTATAGTCAATGATGAAGATAATATTACTGAAGAGCCTTTTCCTGAAATGCTTTCTGCTTTCCAATTGCTGAATGATCTTTAATCACAATCGTATTGCTTGCCTTAAAATCGTCACAGGGTGCAGTGCTTTTCGCTGTGTACCATCTTCAATTTGATGTCTGCAACTAGTGCCATTTGCTGCAATAATGGTATTTTTAGCAGCTTTTCTAACTGAAGGAAATAGTTTTAACTCCCCTATTTGCATACTCAGCTCATAATACTCCTTTTCATAACCAAAGCTGCCAGCCATCCCACAGCAGCCAGTTGGCATAATCGTGGGATGATAATTTTTTGGAAGGTTAAGGATGTCAAAGGTTACTTTTTGATTACTTAGTGCTTTTTGATGACAGTGAACATGTATCTTGATTTGTTTTTCTTCGGAAGTAAATTGTGCTGGTGTAATGGTGCCATTTTCTATTTCCGAAGCGATAAACTCTTCAATGAGAAAGGTGTGTTCTGAAATATGTCTTGCCGACTCCACATCATCCACCAACCGAAGGTATTCATCCCTAAACCCCAGTATGGCTGAAGGTTCTATACCAACCAAAGGGGTGTCTTTAGTTACCCTTCCTTTTAAATATGCTATATTTTCTGAAGCATGTATTTTTGCTTCTTCCAAAAAGCCTTTGCTTAAGAGGGCACGTGCACTGTCCAAATGATCCACTATCGTTACATTGTAGCCTAGTGCAACGAGCAAACAATAACTATCTTCTGCAATGTGTGCATCCAGATAATTACTGAATTCATCCACAAATAAAATTATATTTTTTTTAATTGTAACATTTTGTTTTTTAAATGATTGACTTGCTTTACTGAAACTTTTAGTTGAAATATTAGGGAGCCTTCTTTCTTTTGCAATTTGCCCTTTATATTTAATAATTATTGAAGTAATTGGATTGTTGAATAAGAAGTTAACGAGACGTGGAAATCTAGATGCTCTTTTGTTGAATGTACTGCTCATTCCAAAGAGACGGTCCGATTTGGATACTCCATTTTCTTTATGGTATTGATATAGAAACTCTGCTTTGGCAGTAGCTATATCTACATTACTAGGGCATTCTGTGGCACAAGCCTTACAACTCAAACAAAGATCAAAGGTTTTTTTTAGGTCGGCCGAATTGAATTTATTCGCTTCTTCACTTTGAGTAAGTATTTCCCTAAGCATATTAGCTCGTCCTCTTGTGCTATCTTTTTCATTTTTAGTTACTTGATAACTTGGACACATGGTTCCACTTGTATTGGCAGATTTACGGCAGTCCCCACTTCCATTACATTTTTCTACCAATCGTAGAATTCCTTCCGAATCACTAAAGTCCATAAAGCTGGTGATTTCAGGTGTGGAAACATCTGTTTCATTTCTTAAAGAAACATCCATTGGCCAAGCATCAGTTATCTTGCCAGGATTAAATATGTTTTGTGGATCGAAGACTTTCTTAATACGTTTAAGCAATTCAAAGTTCTTAGTGCCTATCTGCATTTCAAGGAATTCAGCCCGAACAATGCCATCGCCATGTTCACCTGAGAAGGAACCACGGTATTTTTTAGTGAGTTTTGCGACTTCGGTGGTAATCTTTCGAAAGTACTCCACTCCTTCTCTAGTTTTAAGGTTTAAAATTGGTCGCAAATGCAATTCTCCAGCACCAGCATGAGCATAATAAACGGCTTTTTGGTCGTAT
>JAESTG010000303.1 GCA_016763715.1 Flavobacteriaceae bacterium | reverse complement strand
GCGATGGTGTTGTTGGCAAAAATACCATGGGAGCATTCGATTTATATTATAGTGTGGATCGAGGTGCAGATGCCTTGCCACCTACCCCTGGTAGCAACGAAGCTCAAATGTTGGCCATTCTAAAAAAGGGCGATAAGATGACAAAGGCTGAGTCTAAAGAAGCACAGAAGCTATTATTTGAATTGAATGGTGACGATTTCAAAAGAGCCTTTAAAGCGGCTCTTGAGGATGATAATTTTATTGCCTGGATTAGTAAATTTGGTGTTTTGGAGATCATTGCCAATATTTCCAAAACTTCACTGGAAGTTGTAATACCTACTACCTTGCTGCAACCTGCGGCGAATGTCATCGACGCCGATTTTGCCAGAGCCAATCAAATATATAATCCGCATGGGATTGAAATTGAAAAGGGCAATTCGAAAGTTCTCAGTGAGAAAGAAAGTAAAAAAGTGATCGGCAACGATTTGATTTTAGACGAATTTCAGGGGGCTTCAGCAACTACTGAAGAATTGAAACTAATCAAACACAATAGGGTAAAAGACCACATCACTGGTTACTGGGTACCCAATATGAGCGACCCTAGCCGTGGGGAAGCCCTTACAAAAGATGATCTTGGAAATATGCCGGATGATAGAACCTCTGTTGTAACCAATTCCTGTATTAGAGCGCAAGACACTTTTGCCCATGAAGTGGGCCATGTCCTAGGATTGGATCATACTGAAGATGATGCCACAGCCGACACCGCAGCAGGTGATCAAAATAACCTAATGACCAGTGGTAGTAACCGGAAAATTGCCGGTGCGGGCATTGATAAGCTCACGGACGGCCAATTGTCCATTATAAGAAATAGTTTGTTCATGGAAATTGGGAAAAAAGGAGTTGGTAAATGATGAAGACTGTATCAGTCATAGTTCTCACGCTAGTAGGAATAAGTCCTTTTAATTGTGATAAAAATAATAGTAAAATGACCAAAAGTAGTAACAACTTAGTACAATTAGACGCTTGGCATACCATTGCTACACATGGAGAAGCTATTTACGTGGGAGGTCATGAAGGCACATTGGCATCCGTCTCATTGGAAGCTGGCATTCAAAATATGGTAAAGACAGATTTAGACATTCCCTATCTCCTACCCCAAGAAAACAACGTAATAGCAGTAGGTCGTTGGAATTGCAGTATTACCTATTGGCAAAAGAATTCAGAAAAAACGGAACAAAAAGAGTTGTTATTCTCAGGGAGAGTGAATGCTGTCTCTGCAGATCACTCCCAAAATTATATTGCTGGTTCCAATAAGAGGGCTCCGTCAGGTTACCAGAGAAATAAGGACAAAGTTAGTCTGTTACCTAGTGAGATCTATAGGCTCGACCCAGATAGATCCCTGCACAAACTGGAAATTAATACCACAGGAACGATTTCACATTTACTGGCAACCAACAGCTCCTTAATATTTGTTCAGGATTCGGAAAAGAACACTATTACGATTGTCAAACCCAATGGAAATAGGAATGAAATAATTTCTAGATCATGTGAAGTCAAAGCCTTAAGCGGAAAGGACAATTGGCTTTGCTATGCTACGGTTTCACAAGTTGTTGAAATTAATCTAAATAAACTTGAATCTGTCATTAATACACCACTTCCCGATAAATTCCTGCGAATACTGAAACTAATAAAATGTGAAAATGAAATATTTCTCCTAACCAGCGAGGGAGTATTCACTCTTTCAAGCCTAAAAAAAGTAAGTAAGCATAATGGACAACCTTCGGATATCACAGCTTATAAGGAAGGAATTTTAATCCTTTGGCAAGATGGAACGGTTGAGTTCTATAAGAAGGGTGCCGAATTGATAACCGTTCATTTGAACTAAAACAATTTCAGAATAAAAGTAAACGCAAATCAAATAATAATCAAAAACCAGATATATGAAAACAAAACTCAAAATTTACCTATTGCTTGCAGGTCTTATCCTGTCCTCCTGTGCTACGCTACAAGATCATTACAACTTGACGGAAACAATCGCTACCAAGGTAATGGTAGAAACACTTTTCGAGAAAGCGACGACCCCCTACTCCGAAAACGAAGCTGGAGTGACCGCCTTGAAGGAACAAATTAGGAAAATGGCTACTTACCAAAATGTAACAGGAAAGGATCTTGTTATGCAAAAAATGTGGAATTTACTTAATTCTGAAAGCTCAGCAATGCAAGGGTTCTTTAAAACTTGGGAGAGTCAAGGCACTATGAGTGGCGTATTCCTAACAGAGTTTACTCCTGAAATCACAAGGCAATTGGATCTCATGGTTAACTATGAATCGAGCAAAGATAAACAGGCTGTTAACGCCTTAGAAACATTTTTAAACGCAGCAATTAACTAAAAAGAGACAACATGGATTTTGAAAAAATATTTAAAGAGCTAAAGACTGATATATTAGGATTGGTAAAAGAAAAATTTGGTGAGGAAGGAAGTAACATCAAAAATGATGTATCCCAATTTCTTGATGGTGCCAGACAGAAACTAGAGCGTTGGACAGGTATGTTGGCTTCAGGGGTAATAACACTTGAAGAGTACCAGTTATTAATGAAAAGTCAGAAAGATTTGGTCATTATGACGGCTCTTCACAAAGCAGGAATTTCCAATATTCGGTTGGGGCACTTCAAGAATTCAGTGATAAAACTAATCGCAAACAAGGTAAAACCTCTTATTCCAGCCTAATATTTTGAACGCATTTGCTAAAAATAACACACAAAATGGAACACCTCATGCATCATTGCAGAAGAAAGGGAGTGCTCCGTTCTTTGGGGTACAAGCAAAGCTTTCTATTGGAAAGGCCAACGACAAATATGAACGTGAGGCAGATTCGATTGCAGACAAAGTAGTAGACAAATCACAAAGTAAGAATTCCAATTCATCAGGGGAAACCTTCTTCCCTCCTAGCCAGAAAGCTAGCATTCAAAAATCTCCAGTAGAAAATGTTCAAAAACAAGAAAGTGCTGTTGAAATACAAGAGCGGCCCTTAGTGGATACGATAACCACTGGGGTGCAACTTAAACCTTTGGTAACCAACGTACAGAGGATGCCTTTTGAAGAGGTTCAAAAGCAAGAGGGTTCGGAAGAGGAAACTGTTCAAAAACTGGAGGATCAAGAAGAAGTTCAGGAACAGCGGCTCACGGAGAGTATTCAGCCTGAAATTGAGTCCCATACTCTAGGGGATAAAACGGTTCAAAAGATGCCGTTTGAAGATGTTCAAACTAAGGTGAAACCGCTTCCCATACAGACTAAACCTGATGAGGTACAACTCTCCGAAGAAGAGGAAGAGATTCAGGAAAAAGAAGAGGGAAGAAGTATTCAAAAACAAGCCAGCTCCGCCGCTCCTCCCAATAACACTTCATCCCTAGAGAGCACTTTAGCGAATTCAAGAGGTGGTGGTTCTCCCATGTCGGGCGACACCAAGAATTCCATGGAATCAGGCTTTGGTACCGATTTCAGCAATGTTCGCATCCATAATGACGGCAACTCAGTACAAATGAATCAAGAGTTAGGTTCGCAGGCTTTTGCCAGTGGTAGCGACATTTATTTCAACAAAGGAAAATACAATCCTTCTTCAAAAGAAGGAAAGCACTTGTTGGCCCACGAGTTAACACATACCGTGCAACAAGGTGCATCGGTGCAACCCAAGATGATCCAGAAAATTGATGGTGATGGGATTGAAGCTGAAACTGGAACGGCTACCGAAACTGTTGCAGAGGTGACCAACGAGTTCACCGATGAAGAAAAAGGGAGCATCGATACAAGTCGGAAAAAAATCAGTATCCCAAATTTACCCGTTCCTCAATTCAAAGCCACGATTGATGCCAGTGCTTCTTCACCAATTGTGATTCCGCCAGGTGGATTTCCTAGGCTAAACACCCACATTCCCAAATGGGAGACCGATGCTATGAGTGGCTCAGAATTCACTACTATATTCACTACACGATCCACTATGGACGACGCTCCACAAATTATGGATGGTGACGAGCCAATTTTCTACTTAACACTTAAAGGAGGCGGCCAAGCTGAAACTGGAAATGAGGGAGTAATCTTCGGGACAAGAGAAGTCATCAAAAGAAGGATTTCTCGACCCTATTGGACGAAAGATGGAAATTACATGCCTCATGATGTAGATCATAAAAAAGAACTGCAAATTGGCGGAGCTGAGAGAGACACAACCAATATGTGGATGTTGGAATCTTCGGCAAATAGATCGTCTGGAGGATTCATAAGGGCTTCAAGAGAACGGCAGGTAAATGCCTTGCTTACAGAAAGTTCAGGGAAAGTTCTTAACCCACCTGATAGTTACAGCAAGGTTAAATCCGATTATGAGGTTACTTTTGAAGATGGTGCAGTGGCAGATACCAGAATGAACGTGACAGGCCACTCTAACGAAAATTGGGATTTGGATAAAATTCAAAAAGGTGAACATTTGGCAGGACTCGAATTTTTAAATGAAGGCCAAATAACAGCCGCAGGATTGAGAGGCAGTGCTAATGAATTAGTTTTCTTCACAAGACTAACAGGAGGAAGACCCATACGAGTTCCATGGGATCAGGCAGCAACAGATGCTGGACGAAAGGATGGGCTTAACGTACAGATTGGATATAAAGGAGGTGGAATTTTTATCAACTCAGTAATGTATAGTGCTGTTTCTGGTGGGGCAAATCAGGGAGGAAATGGCCGCATACTGTGCACTGCATTTCCTGGATCTAGGGGAGCTATTGGTGAAAAAACCAATTTATCATTTGACATTAGACCTAAAGCTGGAATATCCCATGGAGGTTACGTTGAACCTGCGAGCGTTCATCAAGCATTCATCAATGCTCTCTTCTTTGAGTATATGAGTCCTATCAATCTGTCCGAAGCCACTTTGGATGATGAAATTGGGTTGAGAGCTTTAGGTACCATCTCTCCTTCCATTCCTTTGATTGGAAATGCAGGAATCGAATTAGTCATAGATGAACAAGGTGCAAGATTGCGAAAATTATTTGAAAAAAGTGATTACGACTTCCCTTCACCTTTTGAAGTAACTACCTCTTCACTTGAAGTGTTTTATGGAACCGGAGGCTTTGGGATTTCTGGAGAAATGAATTTTAAGATTGATAACGTAGGCGATGGTTTCTTAAGAGGTAATTTTTCTCAAGAACGAGGTATTGCTTTGGCCGGAGGGTTCAATTTTGACAGTGAATTATTTGATCCCGCCAGTATCGAAGTAAGCTATGAAGATGAAGTACTCACAGTTACTGGGTCCATTGGTATTCCTGAAGGAAAACTAAGAGGTGTCAAAAGCGCAACAATTACGGCCACGTATTCTGAAAATACCTTTGCCGCCACAGGAGAAGCGGAGTTAGATGTCCCTGGTGTACAAAGGGGAACCATGGAAGTGGAATATAATGATGAAGGATTCTCCATTAGTGGCGAGTTCCAACTTAAAGATGACATTCCTGGAATTAGAGGAGGAAACGTGTCGGCAACTATTTCCAAGCAAAATGGTGAGGAAGGATATGGTATTATGATCTCAGGCACCGCCCAGCCAGATATTCCTGGAATTGATTCTACCCTAACGGTAACTTACGATAATGGCGCGCTCACGATAGAAGGATCTGCAGCTTATGCAAGAGGAATGCTCAGCGGAACGGTGAATATTGGTGCCACCAATAGAGCCATTGGTGATGACGGCCAGCCCAGCGGTGATCCAGATGACACCATGCGCGTGTACGGAGGTGGAAGCCTTACCTTGACCTTTACTCCTTGGTTACAAGCCACTGCAGGGGTGAATTTTTTGCCTAATGGAGAAATAGAAGTAACTGGAAGAATTGGCTTGCCGGCAGCCGTTGACATATTTGACAGGAAATCCATCGACCGAAACTTGTTCAACATGCCAGCCATTGAGATTCCGATATTTGCAATCCCACTAGGCCCCCGTAGTCTTGGACTAGTGGCCAGAATTACAGGTGGTCTGGACTTCTCCGCAGGATTTGGACCTGGCCAATTAAGAGATCTATATGCAGACGTAACCTATAATCCAGATCGAGAAGATGAAACTACAATCACAGGTCATGGTGAATTTGCAATTCCTGCAGATGCAGGATTAACGTTAAGAGGTGATCTAGGCTTAGGATTAAGCATTGGAATAGCCAGTTTGACTGGGGGAATAGAAATCGCTGGATCATTAGGCCTAGAAGGTGAAGCCACTGCCGAAGTGGATATAAACTGGAGTCCGCAAACCGGATTGGCCATTGACGCCACAGGTAGAATTACAGTGAACCCGAAATTCACCTTTGATATCAATGCCTTTGCAAGAGCAAGTTTAGATCTTTGGCTATTCTCAATTTCTGAAACCTGGAGGTATAATCTGGCATCCTTCTCTTGGGGACCCGATATTCAATTCGGAATTGTATTCCCGATACATTATCGGGAAGGGGAGCCTTTTGATATGTCATTTGACGATATTGAAGTGATCTATCCAGAATTGGATATAGGCAGTATGGCTTCAGGCCTTGCGAGAGACGTAAAAGATGATATTTTTTAAAAAACAGAACCCATGAAAAAACAAGCGGAACAATTAAATAATGAAGGCGTGAAACTCTTTTTAGGCGGGAAATTTAAAGATGCAAAGTTGAAGTATCAGCAAGCTCTAAAAATTGAACCTAATTATCCCACCTCTTTGAACAATCTGGGCATGATCTGTCTTCAAGAAAAGGATTTTAAACGAGCTGAGCATAATTTTAAGGCAGCTAATTCGGAAAAAGAGAATGCAACCTATGTATTAAATTTAGGGCATGCATATGCTAATCAAAACCAAAAAAAAGAGGCAGAAGAAAGCTACCTCCAAAGTATAAAATTAAACCCTGACTCATTAATGGCCTGGAAGAGTCTTGCCACCCTATATCAATTTGAAAAGAAGTTTAAAAAGTCTGCCCAAACTTGGGAGTATATCCTTCATCGATTGGACAAGGATAATTATTTCAGAATTCAATTGGCAAAAGATTATATGGAGTTTCAGGCTTATCAAAACGCTTTAGATGTACTTCAAGAGGCTCTCAATTACAAGGGTCATGAGGCTCTCATATGGCATTATACAGCATTAATTCATTTTAATTCTAAAAACTTTGGTAACGCGGAAATCGCTATTAAAAAAAGCCTTTCTTTTGCACCTAATTCTGAAAAATCTAGGGTATTGGCAGCTTCGATTTGTTTGGGGCTTGCTAATTTGACAGAAGCACTAACCCATTGGAATTTTATACTAAAATGCAATGAAAACAATCATGATGTGAGAATCGATAAAGCAGTAGCATTAATGGCACACAACCTAAAGAAAGAAGCATTGCAGGAATTAGATTATGTCATCTCAAGAAATAAGAACCAGTATAAGGCCTTATTCTATAAAGCTGTTTTATATATGGAGATGAAAGATCATTCTTTGGAAACCATGGAATTACTAAAAAGTCTCACCAGTTTTTCAAATGAATTTCAAACTCGAGCAAAAGAATTATTGATACGCTTAAAATCTGAAAATCATGAAAAATAAATTAGACGAAATTGTAAAAGCCATTATTAAAGCAGAAGGTATCAACTTTAGGGGTGTTACTATTGGGTCTAACATGGAAGCTATTGAGGCTCGGGAAGGTAATCCATTTGATAAAGATGATGGTTCACTACCCCATTACAGATACACGTATAAACTCGGAGAAGCGGAGGAAATAACACTCTATTATAACTTCTATCCAAGTTCTTTGGAAATGTATAAAATAGAATTGATCCTAAAATCATATCCTGGCTATTATTGGCGATTATCAGGAGGCACGGACGATAGTGTGTTTTTTCAGCAGAAAATCGAAAATAAATTACAGCCTTTTCTACAAGATTTTACAAGAGTCAAAGAATATATTATAGGTCATTTTATTGATGCACTTGGGGACCCGAAAATCGATCAAAAAGATATAGTTTTTAATAAGCCATATCAAAACTTTGCAAAATACAGTTGGGTCAAAGATGGTATGAGGTTAATAGTGGTGACTTATTTGGACGATGAAGACGCCACACAAAGTTCTACCTCCATGCAATTAAAAGTAAAACTTACCGAAGCATAATCGGCACCAATAGTAACAGGAACGCATTAAACTTATCAATTTTGGAAACACTACTAAAACATCAGGACTTGAAAATCATCTTTTCCTACCTACGAGAAGTCATTGTCTGGCGCATTAAACATATGGATGCAGGTTTTAACGAAGAGGCTCCGGAAATTTCTCCAGATACTTTGGGCGACTCGCTACCGGCGATCTTTGTGCGAGAAAACCATTTGGGTTCTAAAGAATATGTGATACTATTTTTGGCTTTGGTTCCGCATTTGCTTCCTGATTTTTTATTGGAAATAGTAGCCGAAGAGTTCCCTAATGGTACCGATTTTCCGATTTTTGGAGGAGCAAAGGCTAAGAATCATCGGGGAATAATACCTACCGGGGAAACCGTCCAATTTATATTGGGAGGGAATAATTTGAAAGAACGCATTGCTTGTTTTGATTATTTTACCGAAGACCATACGTTTGCACATAAAAACGTCGTTTACCTAGATGCAGTTCCTCATGGAGAACCCCTAATGAGCGGAAAATTATTATTACAGAAAGATGCTGCTCATTTGTTAACATCTGGAAGTATTCCAACTCCCAAATTAAGCACCGATTTTCCTGCAGAAAAATTGGAGACATCCCTTACTTGGGATGATTTGATACTCAATGAAGTAACCAAAAAGCATATCAATGAACTTGAAATTTGGCTACAGCACAATCAAGAATTTCTTGAAGAATGGGGTATGAAATCGAGAGTTAAAGCAGGATACCGAGCTTTGTTTTACGGTCCTCCTGGCACAGGAAAAACACTAACTGCTTCCCTTTTAGGTAAATTTACAAATAAACCCGTGTATCGTATTGACCTTTCTACCGTAGTATCAAAATACATAGGAGAGACCGAAAAAAACCTTGCCAATCTGTTTAACAAAGCAGCTAACAAAGATTGGATATTATTTTTTGATGAGGCAGATGCTATCTTCGGAAAAAGAACCAGCGTACGTGACGCTCATGACAAATACGCCAATCAAGAAGTCTCATATTTATTACAACGTGTAGAATCACATCCTGGACTAGTTATCTTGGCATCCAACTTCAAGGATAATATTGATGAGGCCTTTACAAGAAGGTTCCAATCTCTCTGTCCTTTTGAACTTCCTGGTGCTAAAGAAAGAAAAGAAATTTGGCTGAAAAACACCCCTGTAAAACTTCAACTTGCGGCCAATATCAACATGGATGATATTGCCAAACGATTTGAACTTAGTGGTTCCAACATCATCAATATTATACATTATTGCAGCTTGCAAGTACTGCATTTGAAAAGCCTAACGCTATCCAAAGAAATCTTGATGGAGGGCATTAAACGCGAGTATGAAAAGGAAGATCGACTATTTTAAAACGTATTACCATTCCCGCTCGCTTTTGAGCTAATTTATTAATAGCTGATTTTGTTAGCTGAAAAGTTCTGGCATACCCGCCTGTTGTTTGGGCATCGCGCATTAATAAAATTAATTTTCCTGAAGGAGTTAACTGTACCGTACCTGGTTGTACAGGAGCTGTAATGATTTCTTTTGCTGAAATATGTAAGGAATGGTCGAGAGTGTAAGCCATTCGATTGCTATTTGATGCTATGACAAACTTGGTGTTATTCAAAATAGACTGAAACTCCTCTGATAAATCGTTGAATTCTGGCCCTTTCATTACTTCAATTTCTTCTGAATCAAAATCATTAATGCCATTATATTTATAGGTATTATCAAATAAACACATTTCAGTATTAGAATAAAAATTAATGACATCTCCCTTTCTCAATCGAAACTGATTTGTAATTCCTTGATAAAAACTATTACTTCCAAGTACTTTTTCAGAATTAAACCCACCCTGAATAGCCATATATGCCCGAATACCTTTTGAGGGAGTTCCAAAAGACAATACACCACCTACAGGAATCTCAATAGCTTTGTTCAATTCAATTTCTACTCCGTCCAATTTTAAAGCAAACAAAGCTCCACAAATCGCAACTACTGCCTTGGTCTCAAACTTGAGTACAGGTCCACTTGCAGTGCATTCCATAACTGTCAATTCAGGTGTGTTGCCTACCAAATTATTTGCCTCAAGTGCAGCTTGCATATCCATGGCTCCACTCAAAGGAACACCCAGATGGCGATAACCAAAACGCCCCAAATCTTGAAGGCTTGTGTACAAACCAGATGCCATAACCTTAATCATGATAAACCTCCTTTCTCCATTGAAATATGCCAGATTCGGTTTCAATTTGTAGTAAATCGAATTCTATTTTTGTGATGGGTTCAAATTTTATAAAATCCCCAGCGTTAATCTCAGTTGGTTGTTGACTAGATGCATCAAAGAGTTGTAATGGTGTTCTTCCAATAATATTCCAACCACCAGGTGAATCATTTGGATAAATGCCTGTTTGCCTTCCTCCTATGCCTACACTTCCCTTTTCGACTCTAGGGCGTGGTTCAATTCGTCTTTCAATATGCAATCGTGCATCTAAACCTCCTAAATATGGAAACCCTGGCAGAAACCCTAAAAAGTAAACTTTATAAAGCGGAGTTGTGTGCAATTGAATAACTTCGGGAATGGAAAGCCTATTTGTTTTGGCAACCGCAGCCAAATCAATAGCAAATGGTTCTTCATAACACACGGGAATAGAAATAACATTTGGGCATTTCGTTTGTTCTTCAGAAAAACTTAAAATAACGACTTTTAATTTCTGAAGAAACTCTTGCATGTATGTAGTTTTAACAACATATACAACTAGTGAATGATAGGTTTGTACGATATCTAGAATCTCTTCAGTAAAAGATTTTCTAATTAAAACGCAACAATTCAATACTTTTACATGAGTCACCAAGTCTATGGAAGCAGGCCAATCTATGAGAATAGCATGTTCCCCAAAATTCCGAAATGTTGGAAAATCATTCATAGATGGAGATTGAATGTTGCTTGAGTTTTTCATGAATATACTGTAAAATAGAAACTGAATGTTTATGATCTCCATGAATACAAAACGTAGTGGCAACTATTTGTTTTACTTCTGAATTAACCGTGTGAACAACTCCTCCATTTAACATCCCAAATAATTGTTCCCATGCCATTTTTGGATCTTCAATTAGCGCTTTAGGGTGATTCCTTGGCACTAAGGAAAGGTCGCTATTATAACTTCGATCAATAAAGGCTTCAAAGACTAGAGGTATCAAATTTTTGGCCTTTTTATGGAGAATGGATCCATGCTGAACATATAGCTTAGGACGTTGTTTAGTTGCTATAATCGCTTCCACTATAGCATCGGCAGTTGCGGCATCCTTAGCTGCATAATTATATAAAGCACCATGTAATTTAATATGATTCACGGTAGTGTCTTCAGTTTTACAAACAGCGTAAAACGCGAGCAATTGTTCAAAAATAGAATCTGTAAGACTACTTTGAGTCATCGACATTTCTTCTCGCCCAAAATGATTCCTATCTGGAAAGGAAGGATGAGCTCCTACTTTAACCCCATGCATATTCGCTAACCTTACCGTAGCTCGCATAGAATCACCATCTCCGAAATGTCCACCACATGCAATACTACAGGAAGAAATTAGAGGCATTAATTGCTTGTCAAACCTTCCTCCTTCACCAAGGTCTGCGTTAATATCGATGTTATTTACCTGACTCATACCAACATCTTAATTTTATTAAAATATGGAGAATTGAAATACTTTTTCCAAGCTACGGATCCCCAAAATCACAGTCGTTAATACGATTAACAGCCCGATGATGTTTTGGAATTTTGTGTTTCGATAATCCCCAAGCACAGAACTTCTATTGACTACCCAAAGAAGAAAACCAGCAATAATTGGCAACAGCAAGCCATTTGCTACCTGAGCAAATTTGATAATCTCTATAGGTTTCCAACCTGCCGAAGAAAGAACAACACCCAACATTAAAATGAATATCCATACAGCACGAAACCGAACTGATTTCAAATTAGATTCCCACCCAAAACAACCTCTAGTTACATAAGCAGCCGCTAATGGAGCTGTAATTGCTGAGGTTATTCCAGCTGCAAATAGACCGATACTTAAAAAATACTTTGAGAAACTACCATACAATGGTTCCAGACCTTTGGCTAGATCGGCTGCATTTTCAACCTCTCCATCTTTAATAGCAGCTGCACTCACAATAATAGCGATAGACACCAACCCTCCAAGCATTATTGAGATGTAAGTATCTTTCCTTGCTGCACTCAAATCTTTAACACCTTTCCATTTCTCACGAACAAGTGAAGCATGTAAAAACAAATTATAGGGAACAACTGTAGTTCCAACTAAGGCAACAATCGTTAACCAACCTTCTTCAGGAATGGTAGGTACAAACATTCCCTTTAGTACTTCTGTCAAATTAGGCTGAGTGACAACAGCCGTTACCACAAAGGAAACGCTCATTAAAAGTACCAGAGCAATTAAACTTCGCTCTATTACTTTATAGTTTCCAATGAAAAGTAAAACAAAAGCTATGGCTCCAATAATTAGACTTAAGTAGTTTAGTTCAAATTGACCTATGGATAATGTACCTCCATTTAAAATCGTCTGTAGTCCAAGTACTCCCCCACTAATATTTCCAGCTTCATAGGCCGCATTACCAACCAAAATTGCAGAGAGAATTAATAATAGTGCGAACGTTCTAACGATGGGTAATTTAATTTCGTTTTTAACTGTTTCGGCTAACCCTTTACCATGAACTAAACCAAGTCGAGCTGCCATCTCCTGAAGAACAATAGTTGCTACAATAGAAAGCACCATGGCCCACAAAAGCGTGAAATTATATTTCACACCCGCCAAAGTACAAATGGTAACCGTTCCTGGACCAATGAATGCCGCTGCAATGAGTGTTCCAGGACCTATATTTTTAAGCCAATTTTTCATTTGTTACTAAAAGTTTCTAACGCATAAATGGCAAAACTACCCAACCAATGCCCTCCTTCGTAACTATCTCCAACCAAATTAGGATATGAATAAGCAATATGATTATTGGCTACATACTTCAAGTGCTCAAATTCTGGATACTGATTCGCTAGACCATACAATACCCATGCCCTGCTGAAATTGAGTCCATCAAGATGCACCAATTTTCCATCGGTTCGATCACTAACTTCTCCCACATCTAAAGAAAAGTCTGTATTCGCTAATTGTGGCATAAAACGCCCGAGCCATTCTTTAAATAGATTGGGTTCGAGCACACGTCTCATAATGTCAATTTCCTCAAGACAAGGAGACAAAAAATCGTAGCCGCTTGGCTCCCATTGTATTGGACACTGACTATCATTTAAATAAAAATCTTGCACTCGATTTTCAATAAGAGTCTTCAACTCCAGATGCTCAGCAGCTACTGCATAATCATAGGCAAATGTAAGTCCGAAAGCTGTGTTGGTATGCTCTCCTACTCTTATAGGATACACCAACTTTGGAAGAAACTCAAGATATTTTGTGACAATCACATCGGTAAGGGGCTGCAATGTTTTATATAGTCCCTGTGCCATGGGATCGTCCCATGTTTTTAATGTTTCTGCCAGTTTTAGTAACCAAGCCCAACCATAAGTTCGCTCGTAGGACTTATTATATTTTCCTTCAAAATAAAGCACCTCTAGTTCTATTTTTTCTGAAGTAATATTAGCCATCAATATCTCTCTTACATGTGCTGCATCATCCATTTCAGGAAAAGTTTTGAGTAGCGTCACCATACTCCAATAACCATGTACGGCACTATGCCAATCAAAACATCCATAAAAAATAGGATGCAATTGGGTTGGTGATTTTAGATCCTCATCACTACCAATTGTTTGTCCTAGTTTGTTCGGATACTCTGTTTCCACACAATGTAATGGAAGCGCAATAAGTTTATTTGCATCTGCAATTGTAAAACTTGGGGCACTTGATTGTTTGATGGGAAGGTTTACTTTTTCTTCGGAATCATGACCAGTATCACTTTTGTTTTTTTCGGCACAAGCTCCAAAAAGAAGGACTAATATTAAATATGTAGTAAGATGTTTCAAATGAATGGGTTTATTTTTTCAGAACTAAAGGTAATTGAAAAAATCGTTTTTGTTAAACCAAGCAATATCAATACATTCTAAGTTTGAACAATTCCGAAGATACCTGTATATTTAATCTACCAATTAAAAGGTGACTTCAAACAATGGATAAAACCAACAACTTACTAGTTCGACCTATGGAAATACAAGATATCGAAATACTGGCCGACTATTGGTTGCTGTCAAACCCAAGACATCTGGTAGCTATGGGCGTTGATTTATCCAAACTTCCCAAACGATCAGAGTTAGTAACGGCACTTAGAGAGCAATTGGAACTTCCAATAGACAGAAAACAATCTTATGCCCTTATCTGGGAAGAAAACGGCACTCAAATTGGCCATACCAATATAAATCAGATTATATTTGGTCAACAAGCATATATGCATTTACATCTTTGGAGTAACTCAAATAGGCAGAAAGGGCTGGGACAAAAACTAGTTCGAAGATCACTTCCCTTCTTTTTTGAGCACTTCGACTTACAAAATTTATATTGTGAACCATATGTCTTAAATCCAGCTCCCAATAGAACTCTTCAAAAACTTGGATTTGAATTCGTAAAGCGTCACATCACAATTCCTGGGTCATTGAACTTTGAGCAAGAAGTTAATCTTTGGATGCTCACACGAAAAAACTATTTAGAAAAATT
>JAESTG010000302.1 GCA_016763715.1 Flavobacteriaceae bacterium | reverse complement strand
TACAGAAAGCTCTAATAAATGAAGGTCACTTTCATCTAGTTTTTTCCTAATTTCAAGGGTATGTGACCTAATTATACTTCCGAAGGAAATCTGAAGATAATTCACATAAGCGTAGGTCTCATCACTCACAATTGAGAATACATCTACGTTATTTATCCTTGGATTTACAACTGTAGATCGAGCCTGATAATTTTCTAAAATATGAATCTTTTCCTTCACCCGTTGAGCATCTTCAAAATGTAGATCGGCAGCTAAATTTTTCATTGGTCTTTAAACCGATGGAGCGATTCCTTAAAATTCCCTTTTATGATACTCCGAATAGCATCTATATTTTCGTTGTATGCTTCTTCGCTGAATTTGGCTTCACAAGGGCCAGCGCAATTACCCAAATGAAACTCGAGGCATACTTTAAACTTTTCTGCTCTAATTTTTTCTTCTGAAAGATCAAAATTACAGTTACGCAAAGGGTACAGTCCTTTGATAAGATCGAGCAAAGTATGTACGGTTTTCATACTCGTATATGGCCCAAAATACTCACTGCCATCTTTAATCAACCTCCGTGTTGGAAAAACACGTGGAAAGCGCTCTTTTTTAATACACAACCAAGGGTATGTTTTATCATCCTTGAGCATTACATTGTACTTCGGCTGGTATTTTTTAATAAGGTTATTCTCCAACAATAGCGCGTCAGTCTCTGTAGCTACAACAATATGTTTAATGGTGTGAATTCTTTTAACCAGCAAACGTGTGCGTGCATTATCATGCTGCTTGTTAAAATAAGAAGCAACTCGCTTCCTTAAATACTTGGCCTTGCCTACATACAACAATAGCTCCTCTTTATCATAATATTGATAAACTCCAGGTGCATTGGGTAGGGTTGATATTTGAAGTTTGACAGACGCTTCAGCCATACCTCAAAGATAGTTGATGTTTTGATTTCTGAAATACCACTAACCCGTGAATTATTTGTTAAAAATACTATGTTACTCAACTCAAAACTTTTTCCTTAAATTGCAATAATCAAGTAAAACGAAATGAACATTGCCATACTCTCTCGGGGAGAACAACTTTACTCTACGCAAAGCCTATTAAAAGCTGGGTTGGTTAGAGATCACAATATGGAAGTGTTGGATCCCTCCTACTGCACCATGGCAATAGAAGACGGTAAGTCTGTCCTATATTATTACAACGAATTAGTAGACGATCTCGACGCCGTAATTCCTCGAATTGGGGCTTCCAACACTTATTTTGGGTCATCCTTGGTACGTCATTTTCAGTCCATGGGTGTATTTTGCGTGGTGGAAGCAGAACCCATTTTACAATCTCGTAACAAATGGACCTGTTTCCAAATACTTTCAGAAGCCAATATTCCTATTCCTAAAACCATTTTAGGAAATGGGCCAGATATAGAAGCCATGCTAAGTAAATTTGGGACGCCTCCTGTTATCATAAAAATATTGCAGGGAACCCATGGCCAAGGTGTTATTCTTGCTGAAACATATACCTCTGCCTTTTCGACAATTGAAACCCTACAGACATCTAAAGTTCGTTTTATCATCCAAGAATTCATTGAGGAATCCAATGGTGCTGATCTACGCGTGATTGTGATCGATGGAGTTGTAGTAGCCGCAATGAAGCGACAAAGTAAAGAAGGAGAGTTTCGTTCCAACCTACATCGAGGAGGAAGTTCGAATGTAATTAACTTGAGTCATCAGGAAGAAAACTTAGCTTTGCAAACGGCAAAAGCGCTTCGATTAGGCGTGTGCGGTGTAGATATTTTACAATCGGCAAACGGCCCATTGATTCTGGAAGCAAACTCTACCCCAGGCTTAGAAGGAATTGAAACTACCACAGGTGTAAACATTTCAGAAAAAATTATCCGTTACATAGAGCGCAACAAAAGAAAATGACAAAGAAAAAGGCACAACCTAAATTCCTGCTAGGTGAAGAAATAGCTCCTGGGGCATCGAAGGAACTCAATTTTAGTTTTGCAAAATTGCACACAAATACTTCCATTGAGGTTCCCATCATTATAGAACGATCGCAATACGAAGGCCCTACGGTTTTATTTACTGCGGGGATTCACGGAGATGAGGTTAACGGGATTGAAATAGTGCGTCAATTGGTTTCCAAAGGCATCAATAAACCAAAAATTGTAACTGTCATTTGTATTCCAATCATTAATGTTTTTGGTTTTTTACAAAAATTAAGAGAATTCCCTGATGGTCGTGACCTTAACCGCTCATTTCCTGGTAGTAAAAAAGGCTCGTTGGCAGCACAAGTAGCTTATCAACTTATAAATGAAATTATTCCAAATGTTGATTACTGTTTCGACTTTCACACGGGGGGGGCGAGTAGGTTTAATGCACCACACATTCGAATTGAAAAAGAAGATGCTAAGCTTACGGAATTAGCAGAGATATTTAATGCTCCGTTCATCCTTCATTCCAAAAACCTAAAAAAATCCTTTCGGAACTCCTGCCAAAAAAAAGGAGTGCCATTGTTACTTTTTGAAGGTGGAAAGTCCAACTCTATTAACTCTGCAGTGAGTAACACTGGGGTTAATGGTTCCAAACGTATATTGGCCCATTTAGGAATGCTGCGTTCTCAATTCAAAGTCTCTTCTCCCAAAAAAGCGTCCGTAACTATAAGCCATAGTAAATGGATTAGAGCCAATGCTTCTGGCATGTTTAAATCGGCGATAAAAATAGGAAGTATGGTAGTCCATGGAGAGGTTATTGGGCAAATTACCGATCCCTACGGAAAAGTCCATTATTGGGTCAAAGCGAGTAATGAAGGTTATATTATTAATGTAAACGAGGCGCCATTGGTCTATCAAGGTGATGCTCTTTTCCATATTTCAACGGAGTTATTGTAATGGATAAAAACTTTTTCAGAAAAAAGTACAACAAACTACGTACTCAATTGTCACCAGAAGACATTGAAGCAATGAGTCTTGATATTTCCAATCGTGCTTTGGAACTTCCTATCTGGGAAGGGATTTATTATCATATTTTTCTATCTATTTCTGAAAGAAGAGAAGTGGAAACTGAATTTTTATTGCACATACTACAAGGTCGGGATAAAAGCATTGTTGTTTCCAAAACCAATTTCAAAAATTATGAAATGGAGCATTTTTTATTGCAAGAAAACACCCATTTAGTAGTTTCCAATTACGGTATTCCAGAACCCGTTGATGGTATTGAAATAGCTATCGAAAAGTTGGATGTCGTTTTTATTCCATTGTTAGCTTTTGACGTCAAAGGAAATAGAGTTGGTTACGGAAAAGGTTGCTATGATCGGTTCTTATCCAAATGCAAAGCAAATACCCTTTTTGTGGGATTATCCTTATTCGAGCCTGAATTATCCATACCTTCTACTTCGGAAGACATCAAACTCCATTATTGCGTAAGCCCTAATAAAATATTTTCATTTTAAAAATTCAAAGTATCTTTACCATTTAAGCATTCAATTATGGAATTTAACACCCCCCCTTCTGGAAATCCTCCCGACAACTATTTAGTTTGGGCCATTTTATCTACCGTTTGTTGTTGCCTTCCTCTTGGGATTGTCTCCATAGTTAAAGCGACAAAAGTAAGGGAATTGTGGGCTTTAGGTGATCTTGCTGGCGCTCAAAAAGCAGCCGATGACGCAAAAAAATGGGCAATTTGGAGTGCTGTTATCGCCATTGTTGGAATGGTGTTGTACTTTATCTTCATGATTATTTTCGTGGCACTTAGTGGTGGATTCTAAAAAAACTAAAACCATTACATTATTTGCAATTGGCGTTATTTGCGTGGCGGTTCTTCTATACCTATTTAACCCCGCTGAGCATTCTTATTTTATCCCTTGTCCTTTTCATTATGTGACAGGGTATCATTGCCCTGGCTGCGGCTCTCAACGGGCAGTACATCAATTGTTACACGGTAATTTAATAGGAGCATTTAGGTTAAACCCATTGATGGTTATTACCCTTCCCCTGCTTATATATGCGTTGGGGCAGAAAGGATATAATTTTATATTCGACACACAGCATCGCGTTGGTCTTTTTTATAGTAAATTTTTCATTTACGGGTATTTTGGGATTGCCCTTCTTTTTTGGGTTCTAAGAAATATCCCACACGACCCATTTACTTGGTTAGCTCCATTAGAATAACCATAATTTTGTGTATTCAATGTTTTTGCTATCTTGCCGACCCCAAATCATTATGTAAATGAACTTTTTAACTCAAAAGAAGAAAAGAAAACTCTTGCACAATAATATACCTCAATTGCAAGAAGAAAATCGCCAAACTAACTTCTATTACAAAGATATAGCAGAGCTTACTAAAGCTGGAGGATGGAGTGTGGACTTCAGAGAAAAGAAAACTTATTTAGATCCTCAAGCACGTAAAATTCTACAAACTCCTGAGAGCTACGTTCCTTCCTTACGCACAGGAATGAATTTTTATACGGAGGCGTATAAAAACAAGGTTGCAGAGGCATTTTATCAATGTACGAATGGGAC
>JAESTG010000301.1 GCA_016763715.1 Flavobacteriaceae bacterium | reverse complement strand
TCTTGTAATATTATTTTTTGACTTGCAAGTAGCTCAATATATTTTTTGTCATAGGCAGTTTCTAATTCCTTCACAGATTTTTTAATACCTATAAGCGCACTTTGCCAAGCCATCCCTGACACGCCGTGGTAACCAGAAACATTATTACCAAAAGCAATCGCACTATTAGTAAAGTTTTTTGAGCATTTGTAAATAGTACGCATTTGCTCAAACGTGTATCTGTTTCTATCTAGACTCGCTCTCGCATCGCTAAAACATTGTTCACATGCTCCTGTCTCACAAAAACTAGGTATAGTTGGCATACCGGGAGGTGGCCCTACAGACATGCAGTTTCCTAAACCATTATATTGGTCATATAAATCACTTGTTTTGCGATAGGTTTCTACTGCTTTGCCAAACTGAGTACCAAGCTTTCCAAGCCTTTTTAATCCTTGATTTACTTGATTCACATCATATTCTCTACCAGTTCTGTTTTGCTCTGCTTCGCCCTGTAACCATTGACCATAGGAGCCACTCCTACCACCGTCCATTCCAGAAGGGTCCCAAGTATTTTGGTTGTGCATTTGAGCATTTGCGGTACCAATACCAGTAAGCAGAAATAGTAATAACATGGTTGTGTTTTTATTTTTGCCAAGTAACTTTGCCGCTAGAAAGCCAATTATTAATAAAGCGATACCTAAAATAATATAGAGCATCATATTTGAAGATCCAGAATTTCCTGAGTTGTTTGCGTCACCTCCATCAACTACCAACGAGGCAGCTGATGTCTTTAAATCATTTTGAGTAGCCTTTCTAAAAAGTGTACCTAAATATTCTTTTCTTGGTGCGCTTGCGTATACTGCAATTGTATAATTTACTGGTTCATCTGTTGCGTAAATACGAATACCAAAGGCATCTTGCACACGAAGCTTAAAGTTAATAATACCATCTTCTTCTTGTGTTGTGGTCTTCTTTTGTTCTACATCATTCCAGTTTATATATGCAAGATCAACCGTTAGTGAAGGATCGCCATAGTTTGCCATAATATATACATCTACAAACTGAAACATATCGTGTCCTTTTATAAAAAAATACTGATCTTCGTCTTCAATCGTGGCATTTTTAATAATACCTTTTGCGCCTTCTACATTTTTATCTTCAAGAAGTTCTAATTTTTCTGGAATTACATTCTTATCTAACGTATAAGGTTGTGCAAAACTATTGAGGTTGCACAGAAGAAGAATAGCTATAGTTAGGCAAAGGGTGATAATATTTTTCATAATAAAATTGTTAAGTGCTAATTAAATTTATTTTTTATAAGTGTTCAAAAGAAAATTTGCAATTGAATAGGCTTGCTCTCTAGCTATATCTTTAAGCATGTTTTTCTTGTCATAATCTGTATCACTA
This sequence comes from Flavobacteriaceae bacterium, assembly GCA_016763715.1. The sequence goes on along the minus strand of JAESTG010000301.1, from coordinate 4,253 downwards.
GGATCAATCTCCACATTGTAAAAAATAATAATGACGTTATTACTTTTCTCGTTTAACAAACGGACCATTCTGTTCTGGTGCATGGATAGATACGTGTCACCTGTTTCACTTATTCTATATTGACTTAATTTTGAATCTTTGCCAAAAGCTTCAGCATTATCCTTAGCCATATTTATTTCTTTTAAAATTCTCTTGTTACTCCACGGCTCTACGGTAAAATAAAATCGTGTTTTTTTATCATTTTCTTCAGTAAGGTTGTAGATACAGGTATTATATCCTTGTTTAATTATTTCGTTACTGACTTGTAATGAAGCCGCTAATATTTCCGAAGAGATAAAACCGCAGTCCCTGGGTTCTCTTTTAAATAATTCGGTATAACTACCTTGTTGCTTAAGTATTTGGTTTTTTAACGTCTTTGCAGTCTTGTTTTCGGTCGGCATGTTTTCCGAAGTATTTGTAGCACTTTTGACCGGTATCTTTTTTTCTTCTTTACATCCAATAAAAAAGAGGATTGAACTTACTAGTATTGCAGTGATGATTGTTTTCATTTTCTAAATGTTATGTATTTAATGACCTTATTCTTATCTGTAATTTTTAAAAGATATTCTCCCTTTTCAAGATGTTTGGTATTTAGGTAAATCTGCTTTCTAGGTAGTGATGGCAGATCACCATAATACTTTTTTTGGCCTTTTGGCATTAGTAAGGTTGAAAGTTGTTTTTTGCACCCAGTCTAAAATGAAAAGAATTATTTTCTTTTTTGAAATACCTAGATTGTAGCTCATAAAGAGATAAGGAGGAGTCTGGGCTACAATTAAGTTCTAGCGAAGTATCATTCTCTATAATGTTATAGGTAATAATAGTTTTCACGAACATTTTTTTTTCAAAAATTTCATTGCAAATTAACCACCTAAAATAAGATAATAACGTTTTCATAATTTATGGTTTTGCTTAATTACACCACAAACATAGTCGTGTAATAACCAATTGATTATAACGTATGTAACATATAAAGGTAATCCTGTAACATCCCTTGTTTTATAGGGTGTTGAAGTGTTTATTCTTCGTTTTTTACAGCAAATTCTTTGGGGGAAACACCAAATTCTTGCTTAAAACATTTTGCAAAATAGGAAGGGTCATTAAAACCAATGCTATAACCCACTTCAGAAATATTTAAGTCTTTCGTTTTTATGAGTTGTGCAGCCATTACTAAGCGTTGATTTTTTATAAATTCAGAGGAGGAGAGCCCTGTTAGTGCTTTTAATTTGCGGTGCAATTGCATTCTATTCATTAGCATCACTTTACTAAATTTTGCTGCTGTAAAATCTGGTTGCGTTAGATATTCATTTAAAACCTCTTGTAGTCTATTTAAGAATTCTTCATCAGCTGTAGTAACTGCGATTTCTTTAGGTGTAAGGATTAATTCTTGCGCAAAACGCTCCTGTAACTTTCTTCTATTTTCAATAAGATTTTCAACATTAGCCCTTAATAGTTTAGGGCTAAAAGGTTTTGTAGTATAGATGTCTGCTCCAAGACCCATGGCTTCTAATTGATCTACTTCCTTATTTTTTGCTGTGAGTAGAATAATAGGAATGTGAGATGTAATTGGATCTTCTTTAATGTGTTTAGTCAGGGCATAACCATCCATTATTGGCATCACAATGTCACTTATTATTATATCTGGTATATGCTCTTTTGCTATAGCTCGCCCTTCTTCTCCATCTTTTGCCATTAACACATTAAACTTTTCCTGAAAAATACTTTGTATGTAATCTCTAATCTCTTTTGTGTCATCAACAACGAGTAATACTGGTGCGTCATTGTTTATTTCTATAAGTTGTGAGTCTTCTTCGTGTAGTGTTTCTGCAGGCAATGTTTTAGCACGTAATGCTTCATTTAAAATTTCATCAGGATTGTATAAAGCCTTCTCGGTTGGAATATGAACTGTAAATAGAATCCCTTCTTTTTCGTTTTCTACTGAAATGGTTCCTTTGTGCAGTGTTACCAATTGCTTTATAAGAGACAAGCCAATACCAGTGCCTTGATTTTTAGTATTGGTTTGATAAAAGCGAGTGAATAGTAGTTCTTTTTCTTTTTCTGAAAGTGCTCGTGCCGAATTATAAACACTTAATTGAAAAACTCCCATTTTGGTAGTTCCGTTTACCTCAATTTTTCCATTCTCTGAAGTGTATTTTAATGCGTTTCCTAAAAGGTTATATAAAATTTTCTCGAGGACATCTTGATCCAACCATGTTTCGCTTTCTTCTATTTGTGTGTTTAATGAAAATTGAAACCCTTGTTCTTCACTTTGATATTGAAACCCCTCCGTGTACACTTGTAAAAAAGGGTCAACAAGTATTGGTTGTACTTGTAATGGCATTGCACTGCTGTTTAATTTTGAAAGGGACATTAATTGATCTACTAAGTTTTCTAGCCGCTCTGTATTACTATACGCTACATTTAGGTTTTTACGTCTATTCAGGCTTAGTGAAGCATCTTCCAATTGATCTTCAATAGGGCCTTTTATGAGCGTTAAAGGAGTTCTAAAATCGTGAGAAATATTTGTAAAAAAGGTAGATTTTGCAGTGTCTAATTCGCGTAATTTTTTATTTATTTTTTGCCTATTTATATATTGAAAAAAGAAAAATAATGCTGCGATGGAGGTAACCGAAATACCTGCAATAAATAAATTACGTTGATTTGATTTTTGTTCTTCGGCTAGTTTTTTTTGATAAGTAAGAAGTGCTATTTCTTTATCCCTTCTCTCTGTCTGATAGATGCCTTCAATTTCTTTTATTTTTTCTGCACTTTGGATTTTTTGTAAAGAATCTTTTAGTTTTTTGGATTGACTGCTATATCTATACGCTTCTTTGTAATTTCCTTTTTGGCTGTATGCCTGTGCTTTATAAAACAGAAGTTCTTGCCGTAATTTACTGTTTTCGGCAGCTTGGTTTAGCGTATTGGCTTCTTCAATATAAAAGAGCGCTTTTTCTGGTTTGTTTTTATAAAGTTCGAGTTTGGTGATTTCGAGGGCACCTTGAGCAGCTTCAAAAGGCTGGTCATTCTCTTTATGAATGATGAAACCTTCAATAAAAAATGTTTCTGCTGTTATAGGATTATTCTTTTTAAGTGCCAATTGACCACGTAACATAGCTATTTCGGCGACTAAACGTTGATCTTTAACTTCCTTAAAATAAGTGTAGGAATTAGAGAGCAAACTATCTGCTTCTTTAATTTTTTCGCTTTGTAAATAGACTATACCTAAATATACATTGGTAGTATTTTATAAAATTGTGACGCCCCTTTAGGTAGTTTTTCAAATAGAATATTTGCTTTTTTAAATTGCTCAATGGCAGATGGAAATTCTTCTAATTCTAAATAGATATTGCCAAGATTTTGATACGCAGCGGCAATAATGTCTGGTCTTAAAGAAGATTTTTGATGCATAGAATCTACTTTTAGCAAGTGAGTTATGGCATTGTTCATGTCATTTTTTCTAGAATAAGCGGTAGCTAGAGCAATGTAGGAGTCTGCTATAATCATTCTTGCTATTGGCGCATCTTCTTTTATACTTAATATAGCTTTTTTACATTCGATAATAGAGCTATCCATTTTGCCTAGTAGATAATACGTACGCCCCAAGTTATTGTGAGCGCGGCCTTTTCCAATATCATAATCTAGCTTTTCAGAAAGTGCTAATGATTTTTTAAAATAGTGTATTGCACTATCATTTTTTTGAACACGCTTAAAACAAGTGCCTAAAAAGTAATCCGAATCTGCAATACCCTTGCCGTAATTTAATTGGGTGACTAATGCTTTTATTTTTTTACCATAAAAAATAGCACTATCGGGAATAGGGTTCACGTATTGGCTTAGTTTTGTACGGTAGGCTGCTATCTTTATAGAATCTTTTGTGCTAATGGTATCGACATAGGGTTGCTCTTGTGCAAGGCTATAAACGGAAATGAGTAGACTGCTAAAAATGAAAATTACTTTCATGCAATGGTTGGATTATATTAAAGATACACAATACTAGATGAATCAATTATTTATGGCTGTAACTATTGTAACATAATATGTTACGGGTGTAACATGGACTTGCGATAAAAAAGCGGGCATTTAGTTAAGAGTCATGCAGCTACTTTTTGATTAAATATTTCAATTTGAAATTCCTTTATGGTTTTATATCCCAAAGAGGAGTCTATTCCTCTTCTGTTATATCAAGTTTCTATCCATTGAAAGGTTGATAAATCAGC
>JAESTG010000029.1 GCA_016763715.1 Flavobacteriaceae bacterium | reverse complement strand
TGGGGTGATTTTTGTTTTTTACCAGTAGCATTTGCTCCTCGAATTATATTTACACCGTTATGAAATTTTAACTCATAGGCAGTTAAGTTATCGCGAAATATAATAAACTGCTTTATAAAAAGTGTTGGAGATATCATGTGTTTTCCATCTCCAAGTCATACCGAAATTCCATAAGCCCTGATCTGAACTTCAAACCATTCTTCCCTCGTATGTCGAGTAATGGTATTTCATCTACAATTAACTTAAACCAGTCATTCTTATGAATAGGGTCGTTCTGAAGGCAATCAGATATCTTTTTTGGTATCTCATTGTTTTGCCATTGAATTGATTGTGTTTTGAGAAAATCTATATTTATGAATTTTCTTGCAGCCAAATGGTTTGCTGCCATATTTTGAAGTACACCAAATTCAAATAATGCTCTTTTTGCATTAGGAATTTCCACATAGGAACTTGGTATATTGTTGATAGTTTTCCTATATTTATTCAACTGGATAGGAAGAGGTTTAATTTCGGAAAGGAGATGAGGGAATAGTAAATAAAAATTGATCAGCCGAAATGTATCCCCTCAAATTGTTTATGAGCAGAAGTATGAAGCACAAGCAGCATTCGATATAGGCAATGATTTACATCATGGATTGGGTGATAAACTAGCAATTCTGTCTCCATGTAATATGGCATTTTCCAGTTAAAAAATAGAGCATTCCACAAACATCTTCCGTGGTTACCAAGTCATTGAACCTAATAATCCCTTTGTGTGCTGGTAGAATAGCGTGATCATGAATTGCGGCATCAATTACATCTGCTGGTGAATTTTGTATCATCAATGGTTTTACACGTGCATCAAAAGATGTGATTATACTACTCAACACTTGCAGGTGAACTTTTTGAACAACAGAAGAAAGTTGTTTCTTTGTTATCTTACGATCAAACTTATTTTTTAAACGAACGGCTTTGTTCTTTAGTTCACTCCTGTTTCCCTGTTCAAGTTTTTTCTCCAATCCAATTACTTCTCGATCAGGGTTTGCAGTTTAGTACTCAGCAAGTTCTTCAAAAACATCTACTAAAATTGTATCGTCGCTATGTTTGCTAACGATGCAATCTATTGCTTTCTCAAGAGATGTTAAGGGTACATTTTCATACTTGTCACCTTGAACAACATCTCCTACCTGACTTTCAGTGATGTTTACTTCATTCATTAAATATCATCATTCTTCGTTGTTTTGTTTCCCATTACAATATCACCCTTGATATTTGAATTAGTAACGTTGACTGATTTCGCGCTAGGCTTCTTATCGAGGTTATTATTCTGATAATGCCTTCTAACAGCAATTAATAAAATTATTAAAAGCATGCAGATCGCGAAAGCAACAATTGTAAATTGTTGCTCAGTTGTGAATAGTTTTAAAACCTCGGTGCTAAAAAATTTTTGAAGACAATACCAAATTAAAAAACCAATAACTGCTATTGGTCCAGTAACCTTAAGTGCTTCTTTCCAAAAAATATCCAAATGAAATCCAGTCAATAAACATGAATAAATATTGCAACTTTAAGTGTTTTCTTAAAGTTTTCAATCTATAAAAACAATAATTCACAAATACCTGAGTAATTTATTTTAAAAAAAGAAAAGCCAACGTTTCCGCCAGCTTTTCCAGCTCCGATTAAAGAGCATTAGTTTTGTTGATCACGTGCATCAATCTTAATTTGGAGCCAGTCCAATACTTCACTCTCAATCCATCCCACTCTGCAGTTGCCTAACTTAACCCGTTTAGGGAATTGCCCAGCGACTTCTAGACGTGCAATGTGTTGCGAGCTGTAAAGTACCAACTCTTTTAACTGACGTTTGTTCAACATTTTCATCATAATGTCTCCATAGTGAAGAGCATCATGATGCCCATAGGGTTACGTTAATAATCCTGCAGGTGTATTGAACGTATCATGTAGTTATAGTTGTAGGCAATGGTGAACGCTTTTACATCGCTCTCTAGAGTATTATTCCGCAGTTACATCTCTAATAAACTCATCGTGGGCTGCAACAGCTTCACTCATCTCCGACATATATGAATACCTGTTATAAACAGCAGCAACACCGCTGAGGGTTCCAGAAACATGATTGAGCAATTTTTCAGTGACATGAATTGGAGTTCCTAATCGAGCCAAATTGGAACTAAAGGTTCGACGTAAATCATGCAAAGTGTAATCCTCAACTAGAAATTCGGAACCGTCTTTTGGATTATCGAATGAACGTTTGTATTTAGACCACCCGCTAACGGCCACATCTGTTTTTCCACGTGCAGGGAATATCAAATCACCCTGCCCCGAAACATCTTCCAATATTTGTTTGGCAAGATTACTTAGAGGTATTCGATGTTCACGTTTGTTTTTTGTAAAGCCTTTTGGGAATATGATTTCATCGTCTTCTATCCAACTCCAACGTAATTGGGATATCTCCCCCCTACGTTGTCCTGTAACAGTTAATATCTTAACGATATCACCATAGGGATACCCAACCACACACGCTCGTTCCCAAACTCTTTTCAACTCTTCATCGGTTAAAATACGTGAACGTGGTTCCGATTTGAAAGTCATTGAAGGCATGGGCGACGAACTTATCAGCCCCTGTTTTAGACACCAATTCATCATGGTTCGTATTGCTACAAAGGCATGTTGAGCTACAGATTCAGAATTACAGTTTTTCTCAATTGATAAGGTAATATCTTTACGAGTGATTTCATTTAGTTTTTTTGAAAATGAGAAATGCTGATTTAAGATTCTTTTGTATTCATTGAACGTAGATGGCTTAGTTCGTGTCTCGGCATTTTTGAGAAACTGATCTCGAGCATCGTTAAAACTCAAATTTTGAATATGTCCTGACAAATTACCCTGTAATAGAGTTCTATCACTTTGCAGTCGTTTGGCCTCTATACGAGCATCTGCCAGTGATAGCTCAGGATAGCGACCAAAGGTCTTTAGCTGTCTCCTATTACCATACATCACAACATATGACTTTGTACCACCCTGCGAGATACGTATTCCAAAGCCTGATAATGCATCATCAAAATATGTCTTTTGCCCCTTATCTGGGGCCTTCAGTTTTTTTATCAGAAGGTCGGTTAGTCTCATCTTAGTCTCTTTTTAAACGCATTTAACAGCGATTTACTATGTTCAACTATGATGAAGTTTAGATCATATCTATTTGAAAATAAAGAGTAAATATTCAGTTATGAGAAACTATGATTTTGCATAACTTCTGATTAGTAATCAGAGGGTCGGCGGTTCGAATCCGTCCGGGGGCACCATATCAAACTTTCCCACGTGAATGTCCTCTAAGACCTTGAAAGGTAAAGAGGTATTAGCGGTTCGATATCCCTC
>JAESTG010000300.1 GCA_016763715.1 Flavobacteriaceae bacterium | reverse complement strand
ATTCTTACACTCAATTACTTATAAGATTTACGTATTTTTGTATAATTTTTTTAATATAGACGCACTGTTTATGGTGTATATGGTTAAATATTGTTAATGTTAAACTGTAGCAAATATTATGCCACATGGAGGAAATTTCCTACAATTGTAATGAAAAAGAATTTTATACATGAAATAGGTCATAAATAGCTATTTAATTTGATTTTAAAGTTTCATTACACCCATAGTTATTGCCATAATTTTATTGCGGTAAAACCATAAATTAAAATGAATAATAAACAATACTTTATGCAGATATGTGATTCTGTTTTTTAGCGTCTAACTAGCACTTTATTTAAAATCTCTCCCATGAAATATCCCTACGTTATTATTGACGATGATCCAAATACCATTGAAAGAATACAACTTGCTTTCGAAAAGTTTTCGAATTATATATGTGTTGGGGTTGCCAAGAATGAAGATGATGGTTTAGATTTAATTTTAGATAGAATGCCAGCCCTAGTTTTAATGAACCTTGAGATTCCTGGTATTGAGGCTGAAAAAATACTTTTTTCTGTTACCGATGGTTTGCGTAAATATATAGATGAACTTCCAAAATTTATAATGTTGGCCAAAACTGCAGAGTATGCAATTGAAAGTATTCGGAATAATGCGCTTGACTATCTTTTAAAGCCTATTGATGTTAATTTATTAAAGCGTTCACTTTTCAGGTTTCAACGTGAGTTTAGACATGAACGTGATAAAACACTTTGTTTTAAGTCATACGGTGACTATAAGTTTATTAATATGGACGAGGTGGTTTATTTAAAAGCTGACAATAATACGACCGACTTTATGCTTGAAAATGGAGATGTGGTAGGAGCATTTAAGTCGCTTAAGTTTTTTCAAGAAACTTTACCTAACCACTTTGTACGCATTCATAACAGTTATATAGTAAATACCCATTTTGTATCGAGAATCCATTTTGGAAAGTCTATCTGTAGAGTGAGAGCTTCCAATGTATTTATTCCATTTTCTAAGTCGTATCGACATAACGTGGAGTTTCTCAAAGACAATCTTTCGCAAAAAAGTGTTGTTGTAGCGTAGTTCGTCGAACAATATTGCCATTCACCCGTCTACGACCTCCATCTACAGTTGATTGACTAAAGTCTACAATTTGCTTTCATAAGACCCCTTTCATGTAATCATTTATATATAATTTAGCCGTGATTAAAACGAAATTTAATCAATTTTAGAAGCTTCTTTGTCTAAAATACTAGGAAATATAATACATCCATTTAGGGATTTGATGTAAAGTATTTTTATAGTAATACTCTCTAGACCATCCCTTTCATTTGCAATAACCTTATAGCTATTCAATACCGAATTTGCTATTAGATGAACAATTTTATAACCCAAAAAAACCATATTTATGAAAACTATTAAATATCTGTTAGTTGCCCTCCTGTTTGGAACTTTTTTAATCTCTTGTGAGACTGAAAGTATCGAAGAAATTACAGCAGATAATGCAGCTTTACTTGAATTTGAATTACAAGGCAAGACCTCAAATAACCTAATTGCGAAAGAAGATCCTCAAAGAACAGATGGAGATGATGACATTCCAGATCCTGAAGGAAAAGGCTCTACTGACGGCGATGATGATATTCCAGACCCAGAAGATGGTGGAAATACAGATGGAGATGATGACATTCCAGATCCTGAAGGAAAAGGTTCTACTGACGGTGATGATGATATTCCAGACCCAGAAGGTGGTGGAAGTACCGATGGTGATGATGACATTCCAGATCCAGATGGCGGCGGAAGTACAGATGGCGATGATGATATTCCAGATCCAGAGGAATAGACCATAGAATTTTACAACATATCTATATAGAAACCCTTTATTTGCCTTCTGCAATTAGAGGGTTTCTTTTTTCGGTCTATAATTTAATTATCAATAGATTTGTATTGCACTTGATGCCGATTTGACCTATGATTAATTTTCCAATTCATAAATCACCATTGCTGTCTAAAGTAGTCATACTTTTATTGCTTTTAGTTTTTTTAATATCGGTAAATTCTCGTTCGCTCAAATCAATCAATCCTTTCGCAAATTATGATCGGTATCCTACTTTGGATAGCGTTGACCTTTATTTAGAGCGTTTTCAAAATCAAGATGTATCTAAAGAGGAAAAGTTGGCGTTTCTTACAGAAGCCTTGAATTTTTCTAAACGCCTTAAAAAAGATACGATTCGTAGGTTGAAACTAAAAGAGATAAGACAAGGGTTTCGTGGCTTAAATCAGTTGGAGGATTACCTTGAAGTTAACACTGAAATAAGAGCCTTAGCCGAAGAATTAGATGACTCCCTTGAAATAGCCAATACCTACTCCCATTTAGGATATTACTATTTAAGAAAGGAGAAAATAGACAGCTCCTATAATAGCTATTATTTAGCGCAGCGCATATTTGCTAGAATGAATAGTTTCGAAAAGGCAGGAAAGGCGATGCTCACCATGGCTATTATTCAGAAAAATGCAAAGGATTATATTGGTGGCGAAGCGAGTTCTGTATCTGCGATTGAACTTTTGAAGCCCAGTGAAGATCTACGGTATCTAACTTCTGCTTATACAAACTTGGGTTTAATTTCCAACGAACTAGGACGGTATGATAAAGCTTTGGAATATCATGAAATGGCGTTGGATGGTAGAAAAAAACTGAGAAAAAGGGCAAAAAAGGATAAGTCATTAAAGGATAATGCTCTTGTGGTGAGTAGCCTGAATAATATGGGGATTGTTTATTTTAACAAGAAACAATACGACAAGGCTATAGCTTATTATGAACAAGGTCTTGCCTATGATAGTCTTTTTTATAAAAGGACAGGTACTTATGCTCGTCTGCTTGATAATTTGGCCTTTACAAAGTTTCGTTCAGGCGAAACAAGTGGATTACCTGAACTATTTTTAAGACCACTATTTATACGAGATAGTATTGGTGATAATTTAGGAGCGGTAACCAGCCATATTCATTTGGCAGAGTATTATAAATCGATTGATTCAACAGCAGATGCGCGAGAACAAGCTCTAATTGCATTGAATAAAGCTAAACCACTAAAGTATCACAGAGGAATTTTAGAGGCTTTGATTGTTTTAAGTGAGAGCGATAGCGAAACCGAAGCATTGAATTTCACTCGGGAATATATCCGAATTAGTGATAGTCTTCAACAGGCAGAACGTCGGGTTCAGGAACATTTTGCTCGTATTCGCTTTGAAACCGATAGTATTGAGACAGAGAATACAAAAGTGACTCGGCAAAACAGACAGCTCTTTATTGGATTACTAAGTTTGCTTGCTATATTTCTATTGGTTTACATTTTTATTCAACGAAAACTAAATGGAAAGGAACTTAGATTTAGAGAATCTCAACAGAAGTCGAATGAGGAAATCTATAACCTCATGCTTGCTCAACAGTTGAAACTAGAGGAGGGAAAACGATTGGAAAAAAGACGATTT
>JAESTG010000299.1 GCA_016763715.1 Flavobacteriaceae bacterium | reverse complement strand
GACGGTGTTTTTTTACTTCTTGAGATTGAACTACCTCTATTGCTAGAAGGAGAACTTCTCTTGATATTACTTTTTCTATTTGAAGAAGAACTTCGTTTGATAGAATTACTTCTTTTATTCGATACGCTACCTCTAGAGGCAGTTGCCTTTCTAGTGCTAGTCTGTCTTTTCACCGAATTATTTCTTGCAGTTCTAGAAGAACGGTTTGACACCGAATTACTTCCTCTAGATTTAGACACTGAACCTCTTTTAGAAGATCCCACACTAGAACGCTTAATGTTTCTTGAAGCCGTTCCTCTAGTTGTTTTTCTATTGCTTACAGAGTTATTACCTCTTTTAGCAATATCCTTACGTCCTAAAGTAGAACTATTGTTTCTTTTTGCGATACCTCTTGTTGTGTTTCTTGACACAGAGGAGTTGCTTTTTACATTTCCTCTGGAGTTGCTTCGAGAGTTAATACTGCTTCTTCTACCACTATTTGCTCTGCTAACTGCAGTGTTTCTTTTATTTGGATTGTAATTTCTGTTTACGGCAGTTCTACCATTCTTGTAGTGATGATGACTTCCTGGACGATAGAAATTTCTTCTTCCATTAACGTATGATCTACGACCACTTCTGTAATAAGATCTGTGGTGTGAGTAAGAATATCTATAAGGGCTATAATATCTTCTGTAAGGATAGTCATAAACAATACAGCTAGTATAGATTGGACGTACATAATATACATGCCATGGTCTGTATACATAAGTTCTGTACCAAGGGCTAATATAGCCAGTGTAATAATCGAAGTATCCATAGCTGTTGTAGAATATGCGTTGTCCACCAACTCTTACCACACGTCGATTGTTATATCTAATCTCCACGTCTCCAGCTTGAGAGATACGACCAAACTCATCATAGTAAATGGCTACATCCTCCACTTGAATAACGGCACCATAATCATCATACTGAACATAAGCGTCATAATCATATCCTGAATTGAAGGAAAGACTTATCCCAGGAGTGTTTAGACTTACATTCACGTTCCCACCGTTCGTATCTCCTACATAAACAAAATCGAATTGTCCGTCTGTATAGATGGAGAACTCAACGCCACCTTCAACGAAGATGTACGATTTGTCATCATTATAGATAAGGGTGTTTGTTGCCGATGCGTCACTTGCTGCTTTCATTCCGAAGCTAGCTAGGAAAAGACCTAATACGAGTGCTGTTACTTTTTTCATAATTTTAATTTTTAAGAGTTGTACGTACCAATGTATTCTGGTTGGAGGTGTACGTTTAATAAGTATACAACCACCGTGCCAAACTTTAAAAGGTGCTGTTTTGTTGAAGAGAGAAGGGTATAAAAATTTAATTTAACTACCTGAAAAACAAACTATTAAAAAATATTTAAAATATATTGATTGAAAAGAGGCTATAAGAAATCCCTTTGATTTTAGAAGCTTCGGAAGGTTTAGGTGATCCATAAAATGTTGATAACTACCAACTTTAGGGCATATCTGCTTTTGAAAAATTTAATACCTTTGGATTGCTCCCCTCTTATTTAGACCAATTTCCGATACTGAATTAAACAATTTGATTATATCATGCATAAAAGATATTTCAAAAACATGTTTTTATTCGGTGAAATTGACTGGATAGGCAAACATTTATAAATGATATAACAAGTTGTGCATAATGCGAAAAATCGTGTAAACTATTAAAATTTGAACTAAAAAAGCCAACCCGCAAACAGCACATTTATTTTTTGCCAACGCTCAATGCCAACGCTGAAAAAACAAAAGAGCTGTTTTTTTGCCCACGCACAAAACAAAACGATGAATACTTTCAATGACATAAAAGAATTAGTTTCCGCTTTGAAAAGAGAGGAAAAACTAATATCTGAAATGTTTAGCAAAAGGAAATCTATTGACTACAAATTAAGTGATGCTCTAGAGCTAGTTGACTATGAAGAAAGTCGTATTGATTTATTAATACAAAAATCTGTAATTAGAGAAAATGGAGGCATTTTAGAACCCGATGGACAATTTTTGGAATTTTTTGAACAAGTGCTTTATGTAAGTGAAGAAATCAACTTGTCCTATATTGATGAAAACATTATAAGTATTAAAGAAAATATAGGTTACTTCTTAAATGAAAATAACGAAAATAGGAGATATAGTTACCTAAGATTTATAAAAAAGACGCTTAGAAAAATGGGGAACATCACGCTGAGAAGTGTGGTTGATTTAAGACGAAATATTGAGAGCACTTTTAGAAACGAATCAAATTACAAAAACAAGCAATTAAAGTTAGAAAATCTTGATGAAAAAAGATCAGTAGTTACAAATCTGATAAAGCAAACATTGGCAATTATTAACGAAGAAGAAACAACTTTTTTTAATAGAGCTTTAGATGAAGAACTAAACAGAATAATTATTGAACTTAAACATCAATTAGGAGAATGCTCACACAATTTGATTGAAATAGAAAAACAGATAATTGATTATCTAAATCAAATAAAACAACAAGGAAAGTTCTTAGAAAAATTACGAAAACTAAAATATTTAAAAGACAATTTCACTATTGAGGCAGAAACTGATATTAGACATATAGTATCAAATAAAAATCAAGTGATTTTTGAAGCTAGAACAAATCAGCCTTTAAACTTATCAATTGATTTCCTTAGAGAAAACGAAAAGGCATTTAAAGCAATTAAAAGAATTGCTAAAAATCATAAAGAAAGATTACTCTTCAAACCAGAAATAGCAGAAAGCATTTCTGAAGAATATCTTGAAAATAATATTGAAGAAGAAATAATGATTAATCTTGAAGAAATACAAAATCGTTTCGTTGCAACAAGTGATAATTTATTCAATTTTATATTAAATTATGATTTTTTAAAAGATGTAGACTTTAATGAACGAGTAACAATATTTTGTCAAATCATTTCACAATATGAGCAAGAATTAAAAATAAAAGATAATTTCCAAAGCACTAATGGTATTGAATACGCTATGGTATTTCCAAAATAAATTATAATGATTACAAAATATACTTCAGAAATATTTGACGTGCTACGTAAAGGACAATTCATTTGCTCAAATAGTCCTGACGATGAAACACAAAGACTCTATAAGGTTTTAGAAGATGAGGAAACTTTCGAAGATTTACACGAATATTTTTATCAAATCAACTACATTTTAGAGCAAGGCAATGAATACTTCTATTTCAGTCGAGCAGAAAACAATGCAGACTTAGATAGAAAATTAGAAAAAGCGTTTAATTGGATTGACCTATTAGATTTTTTTAAAACTTTTGATTCCTCTTTTGATGTAGGTTTTAGGTTTTCGCCATCAGACATCG
>JAESTG010000298.1 GCA_016763715.1 Flavobacteriaceae bacterium | reverse complement strand
GCCCATCGAATATTCGATGGGCTTTTTTATGAAGGGTTTATTACTACTAGCTAGTAGTAAGTAAAACGTCTTACTTTAGAAATATATTTGGCCAACCTAATTACTTGATGGCTATATCCATACTCATTATCATACCAAACATAAATTACAATGTTTTTCCCATCTTCCGTAACGATGGTAGCATTGCTATCGTAGATTGCTGGAGCAGATGAACCAACAATATCGCTAGATACTAGTTCATTGTTTAAGCTGTACTTTATTTGTTCTACTAAATCACCTTCCAAAGCATATTTTTTCATGATATCATTTAATCCCTCTTTGGAAGTAGGAGTCTCTAATTCTAATTTTAAAATAGCTAAAGAGCCGTTAGGTACTGGAACACGAATGGCATTGGAAGTAAGTTTTCCTTCAAAAGAAGGGAGTGCTTTACTTACTGCTTTACCAGCTCCAGTTTCAGTAATGACCATGTTTAAAGCTGCTGCTCTACCTCTTCGGTATTTGCTATGCATATTATCCACCAAGTTTTGATCGTTGGTGTAAGCATGGATGGTTTCTAAGTGTCCGTGTACTACACCTAAGCTATCTTCAATTGCTTTTAAAACAGGAGTAATTGCATTGGTCGTACAAGATGCAGCTGAGAAAATATCGATAGTTTCTGGGTCATTTTCCTTATGATTTACTCCATGTACAATATTTGGAATTCCTTTTCCTGGAGCAGTCAATAATACTTTACTCGCCCCTTTAGGAACCAAATGACGACTCAATGCCTCCTTATCTCTAAAAGCACCAGTGTTATCAATAATTAAAGCATCCTCAATTCCGTAGTTCGTGTAATCAATGTCTTCAGGAGCGTTGGCAGAAATAATGTGCACCGTAGTTCCATTAACGATTAAAGCTTGGTTTTTCAAGTCGACACTAACGGTGCCAGGAAAATCACCATGTACTGAATCGTACTGCAATAAAGAGGCTCTTTTCTCTAGAATTGTCTGGTCTATTTTACCTCGGGTTACAATAGCGCGTAAACGCATTTGATTTCCCTTACCCGTTCTCGTCATTAATTCACGAGCTAATAAACGACCAATACGCCCAAAACCATATAGTACTACATCTTTTGGAACTATGTTTTTTTGATCTTTCGCATCTTTCAGTTTGTCACTTACAAATGCCAAAGCATCTTGATATTTGTTGTCCTCAAGATGATACTCATAGGTTAGTTTACCAATGTCTAGCTTGGCAGGGGGAAGGTTAAGTGTAATAATAGCCTGTGCAATTTCAACCGAATCAAAAATGGAGATTGGTTTTTGAACAAACTCACCTGCATACTCATGTAAGTTTAATATTTGGCTAACGTTACAATCTATTAGTTGATTACGGAAGAGCACTAATTCTATCGATTTGTCGTACCAAAGGTCACTTATAATTCTAATAAACTCGACTGTTGCTTACCGGCGATCGGTTTGGAAAGAAAGTTCTTTTTCATAAACTTCATCAAAACTCATAGTTGCAATATTTAAAAGGTTCCTACCTTCTCAGGTAATTAGGGTTTAAATTTTTTGCAAAAATACATAACTAAAACGTTTTCGAATAGTATAACTGTAAAAATAAATAGCCTGTCAAATAAGCTACCAGATTATTTAAAAATGAAGGTGTTTAATTCTTTACTCTGCGTCATAAATGTTAGTTTAATTGCATCATCGTAATTACGATTGCTCATAATGCGCTTAAGGTCTTCTATGTTTTTCACCGGTTGATTGTTTAATCCAGTGATTACGGCACCTTCTAGGCCAAATTGTTTCATGTCTTTTCTTACGGCATCTGATATAATAACCCCATAAGGCAATCCAAAAGCCTTTAATTGTTCTTTATTGGTATCTCGAACTTCCAACCCTAGTTCTTCAATTTCATAGGTTTCAATCTTTACAAGAGTAACGGGAATTATTTTTTGCCTACCATTCCTTAGCACAGTAACATCTACAACATCGTTTGGTCCTTTGGATCCTAAGTAACCAGCCAAATCGGCAAACTTCGCAATTTTATAACCATCAATATTTTTAATAATATCTCCTTTTTCGATACCACCTTTATCAGCACCACTTCCAGCTTCAATACCGCTTACATAGACGCCTTCTGTCTCAGTAACTCCATAATAATCTGCAACACTGGAGTCGAGGCTACCTCCTGTAATTCCAAGAATGCCACGTTGTACACCTCCATATTCCATAATGTCTTCCACAATTTTACGTGCCGTATTGGAAGGAACAGCAAAGGAATAACCAACATAAGAACCAGTCTCGCTAGTTATAGCAGTATTAATTCCTACCAATTCCCCCTTTGTGTTAACCAAGGCTCCACCACTATTACCTCTATTTACAGCAGCGTCAGTTTGAATAAAAGATTGCGAATTACCATCGTTTTTGTCTAAATCTCGGGACTTTGCACTAACAATTCCTGCTGTTACTGTTGAGGTAAGGTTGAAAGGATTTCCAACAGCCAATACCCACTCTCCAATTTTAACCAAATTTGAATCGGCAAAGGGAACAAACGGCAATTGTCCGTCGGGATCAATTTTAATTAAAGCAATATCCGTTTTTGGGTCGGTTCCAATTAACTCCGCCTGATAAGTTTTATTATTGTTTAAAGTAACTTCCAATTGAGTTGCATTCTCAATGACGTGATTGTTGGTAATGATATATCCATCTGGACTAATAATAACACCACTCCCTGTACCCACCATCGCTATTTGAGTGCCTCTAAAAAAATCTCGCATGCTTGTTGGTGTCTGGCCTAATGTGGTATTCTTTACATGAACTACGGCGTGAATGGTTTTTTCTGCTGCGTCTGTAAAATCTAAGGTAGAGTTGGTTGCTTCAAAATTTGAAAAATTAGTAGGAATAAAAATTGGGTTCTCTTCTTGCTGTATTACTGCTATTGGGGCAGTCTCTTCAACAAAAAGTTTGTAGCCACCTAGCGTCATGGCACCTGCTATAAGTGCTACTGCAAATAAACGAACTGTTTGTTTCATGGGTAATAAATTATTAAGATTCTTAAATGTAACTATTAAAAGACTTCAGTATTGTTAAATAGTTTCAGTTTTAACTCGTATTTAACACGTTTTTTGTCGCTTCAAAAGAGATGGGTTTTTATACCTTTGCACTTCTATGCAAATTGAATTCTACAAATACCAAGGAACTGGAAACGATTTTATCTTTATTGATAACCGAAATTTGGAGTTTGATAAAAATAATACAGAGCTGGTTGCAAAAATGTGCAATCGGAAATTTGGTGTTGGTGCAGATGGACTTATTTTATTAGAAGATTATCCATCAGCCGATTTTAAAATGGTTTATTATAATGCAGATGGAAACCTTAGTTCTATGTGCGGTAATGGCGGAAGGTGTATCGTTCATTTTGCTAGGTTTTTAGGGATTATTTCTTTTGAAGCGATTTTTGAAGCGGTAGATGGAATGCATATGGCAACTATTGAAAAAGAGCAGGTACGATTAAAAATGAACGATGTTTTGGATGTAGAGATAGCAAATGATTTTGTTTTTCTGAATACAGGGTCACCTCATCATGTCGCATTGGTGGATCATTTGGAGCAATTTGATGTTTATTCCGAAGGAAAGAAAATACGCAACGGTATATACGGAAAAGCGGGAGCTAACGTTAATTTTGTAGCACAGGAGTCTAATGATACCTTTTCGGTTCGTACGTATGAGCGTGGCGTTGAGGATGAGACACTCTCATGTGGGACTGGAGTTACTGCTGTTGCAATTGCCATGCATGCCATTGGTAAAGCTACTTCCGAAATGGTTGAGTTACATACGCGAGGTGGTAATTTGAAGATTTCTTTTATTAAGGATGATTCTGCTTATAGAAATGTTTACTTAATTGGTTCGGCAAAACAAGTATTTAAAGGGATTTGGTCATGATAACACTTACTGGTGCAGATATTTATTTAAGAGCCTTGGAGCCGACAGATTTAGATTTCCTCTATAAATTGGAGAATGATGAGACCGTTTGGGAGGTAAGTAATACAACATCTCCATATTCTAAGTATGTTTTAAAACAATACTTGGAAAATGCACTACGAGATATTTATGAAGTAAAGCAATTGCGCATGGTAATTTGTACTTCAGAAAATAGTAGAGCTATTGGGTTTATAGACCTTTTCGATTTTGACCCCAAGCATGGACGTGTGGGAGTTGGGGTTATTGTTTTTTCTGAAAAAGATCAACAAAAGGGACATGCCTTTCAGTCTCTTAAACTATTGATGGATTACACTTTTACTCATTTAGGTGTACATCAATTATATGCAAATAT
>JAESTG010000297.1 GCA_016763715.1 Flavobacteriaceae bacterium | reverse complement strand
AACAATTAATAAAAGAGTAATATTTAGTTAATATTCCTGGTGACCCCTTTCTTATTCCCATATAAGAGAGGGGTTTCCTTTTTAAAATAAATAATGAGAACTAAAATATTGCTACTGGATAATTCGCTAAACGTTTCTGAAATTGCATACGAAGTTGGCTATAATGACCCTAAATATTTTAGCCGAATCTTTTTTGAAGAATTTAGTATTACTCCAAGTAAGTTTAATTTGTAACATACTTATTATTAGATATTTAATATTTTCATTTGGAAAATAATCCACCTTTTTCAGACAATACTCCACCCCCTCTGGACACCTGTCCTCCTACAACGGACAATAGTGAGAATACTTCCATTACTTCCGAAGCATCTTTGCCCCGAATTTAATTTTTAATCGTAGTACAACTACACTATCTCACAGTTATGAAGAATTTTACAACATGCATTTTTATGTTTCTGCTCACAACAGGAATGCTGTTTGCCCAAGGGCAAACATGGTATCTCAATAATGTAACCTACGACACAGGCGCCACCGCCAGTGGATCATTCGATTTTGATGCCACTACTGATACCTATTCAAATATTAATATTACTATTGAAAATAGCCCAAATCATGGGACTACAAACTATGGAGTCATAAATACTTCATCTCCAGGCAACTCCACATTCATGTCCACTGTACCTGAACTATTAGCAAATTTAACAGGTTCTCCTTATGCAGGGTTAAATTTCGCATCGTCATTAACAAACGCTGGAGGAACTATTGATATCCTACCAAATCCTCCAGGTTTTTCATTTCAATCTACTTGCTCAAATGCAAATTGCTCGTTGTTTGGAGGTCCTGCAGATAGAATATCTACAGGAAGTGTGACTACAGCCCGCACTTGGTATCTCAATAATGTAACCTATGACACGGGCGCCACCGCCAGTGGATCGTTTGATTATGATGCCGTTTCGAACACCTATTCGAATATCAATATTACTATTGAAAATAGCCCGAATTTTGGAACTACTACCTATGGAGTGAGAAACCCTTCATCTTTGGGCAACTCCACATTCATGTCCGTTGTAGCTGAGTTATTACCAGATTTAACAGGGATACCTGTTCTAGATTATAGTTTTGCATCGTCATTAACAAATACTGGAGGAACTATTGATATCCTACCAAACCCTCCAGGTTTTTCATTTCAATCTACTTGCTCAGATGCAAATTGCACAGGGATTACAGGTCCTGCAGATAGAGTATCTACAGGAAGTATAACTACCCTTATATTAGGTCAATGCGGTTCCAGTGAGGATATTAACGTTATTGCTTTAGACACAGTTGTTACATTAGCACCTAATGATGAGCTTGGGCAACCTTTCACAGCAACATGTACTGGGGTTATTACTGGGATTACTATGCGATTTAATAATACTAATTCTTCTGGAACAGGAATTCTTAGAATTTATAATGATGTAAACGGAACAACAGCTCTAATAGAAGCCCCTGTTACAATACCTTTAGATGCCAATGGAGATGACATATTCATAGCCTTGCCTGGCCCAGTGCTACTAGCCTCAGGGGTTCAATACACTTTTGGGTTTACTGAAGGAACATTTAATAGTGGATATAGAGCTTCGGATAACGACCCCTACCCAAATGGAACTGTACTTCAAAGAGTCGCTGGAACAACTGGATCTTGGTTAAGGGTTTATCCAACGCAAGATCTTCGATTTATTGTTCATTATAAAGACGCAGTACCCCCTATTGCTATTTGTCAAGATTTTACAGCACAGCTAGATGCCTCAGGAAATGTTACCATTTTAACCTCAGATATCGATAATGGATCTAGTGATATAGATGGCCCTATTACTTTAAGCTTAGATAACAACACCTTTAATTGCTCTCAACTTGGAGCAAACACAGTAACATTAACGGTTACCGATGGTGAAGGAAATACAGCAACCTGTACAGCAACCGTAACAGTAGAAGATACTATCTCCCCTACATTAACGTGTCCAGCAGACATCAATCTAACCTGTCTTCCTACACAAGTTACTTATTCCCTTCCTACGATATCAGATAACTGTTCCCTTCCCATTATACCTATACCTACAACAGTTGCTGGTTTTACTCTTTTAGGCACCTTGGATAACAGCACCTATTTCTTGTCTGATACAGATGCTACAGGAGCAACAGCTTTTAACGATGCAATGACAAATGGGTATAAAATAATTACTATTAATAATGCTCAAGAAAATCAATATATAGCAGATCAAATAACACTAGCAGGAATTGGTAGTGTGTTGATTGGCTTTAACGATTTAGCAACCGAAGGTTCTTTTGTCTGGCAAAGTGAGCAACCCAATTCTTACACCTATTGGAATATTGGAGAACCAAATAATGCAAATGCAGGGGAAGATTACACCGCATTAACTTCCAACGGCACATGGAATGATGTAGAAACAGGAACAGGAAGATATATCATCGAGTTTACGGATGGTATTATCCAAATCGCTGGCTTACCCTCTGGTTCTTTCTTTCCTAATGGAACTACAACAAATACCTTTTATATAGAAGATGCCTCGGGTAATGGATCTACTTGCTCGTTCAATGTAGTCATTGATGATTCTGAAGCTCCTATTATTGCGTGTCCTGTAGACATAACCTCAAATAATGATATTGGAGAGTGTGGTGCAACCCTTAGCATCCCAGCACCTGTTATTACAGATAACTGTGGAAATACGTTAATACCAGACACCTTTATGGTGCCGTATAATTTTGACACTGACGGTGATTTAATTGATACCCCATCTACACTTTCCAATCTTACAGCCAGTACAACAGATGTTGTAATAGAACTCATCTTTAGCGGAGATCATAATAGTCCTGGCGAAGAATTTATATTAACAGGTCCTGACGCAGTAGTGATTTTTAGTGAATCTGATATAGATCCAGTATGTGTTATTACCACTAGAATGATAACAATCCCTCAAGCCACTTGGAATAATTGGATCACCACGTATGGAGCTAATCTTAGCTTTACCCTTCTAACGGATAGTTCTGTAAACGACGGTCAATGCAATAGTTCACCTAACAACTTTTATCAGCTTAGAGCTATTCAGTTTGGCAATATTTCTTTTGTAAATGATTATACAGGAACTCAAGATGCTTCTGCCAGTTACCCAGTAGGCACTACCACTGTTACTTGGACGGCAACAGACAATTCTGGAAACACGACTACTTGCACACAAACCATTGTAGTAAACGATACTGAAGCTCCTGTAATAACCATTTGCTCAGCAAATATTGTAATTAATAATGATGCTGGAGTTTGTGGTGCTACTCTTAGCATCCCAGTACCTGTTGCTACAGATAACTGTGAAAATGAGATATTACCCGACACCCAAATGGTACCCTATAATTTTGACACTAACGGTAGGTTAATTGATACCCCATCTACACTTTCCAATCTTACAGCCAGTACAACAGATGTTGTAATAGAACTCACCTTTAGTGGTGATCATGATAATACTCCTGAAGATTTTATATTAACAGGTCCTGACGCAGTAGTAATTTTTAGTGAAAATGAGATAAATCCAATATGTGTTATTGCCACTAGAATGATAACAATCCCTCAAGCCACTTGGAATAATTGGATCACCACGTATGGAGCTAATCTTAGCTTT
>JAESTG010000015.1 GCA_016763715.1 Flavobacteriaceae bacterium | reverse complement strand
TACAGCTGGGGCAAGTTCTTTTGATTTATCACTTAGAATTGAAAGGCTTCTACTCTCAGAGAAATGGATTGGAAAGTAAATATATAAAACAACATAAGCAACACCTGCCAACAGCATTAACATAATAGGGATGAAATAAAGCCTAAATAGCATCAACGATTTCATAATTGCACATTTACAGTGGTTTCCTTTCTTTTAACTCGTATGACATGCATTTGAGCAGTAATAGCAGCCATTTGATTGAGAATATCTTTTCTTAGCTTCTTTAACGGCAGGTGAACATGTCGAAAATTCACCCAAGTAAATCCTGTTCTCAGGTTTTGGCATGTATGAGCAACCTGTAGTATGGACTTCATGATCACCATTAGATTGAGCGTTCTTATTTACATAGTACCTGGTCATTCTAGGTTCCTCTTCATTTAGTTTAAAATTAATCCAACACCGATTAGTCCCGCCAGAACAATTAATAAGTTATTTTTTGGGCTGCGGTCTGGCGGCGTTAACAATGTTGCCGCAGCAATTGCTATCCCACTAGCCTGTAGGCCTTTATTTTTTGAACCAATTGCTAAAGCAAGCCCTGCTGCTCCTGATAAATATTTTTGTAATTGTGGACTCTCAACTATGTTCTGATTACACAGTTGGACAAAATGCTCACAGTTATCTGAAAACAAGTAATAAGGCCTGCCTATTAACTTCATTGCACATTCGTTTGCTAACACAGGGTTTGCAGACTGAATATTGCTACAAATTACTTTCTTTCCTTCTGAAAAAGTATCGAGTGACTCTCGAATTACTCGGCCATATTTCTTTGAGTTATGCACTACAAAGCCTGCGCCATCGTATAGGCCATGATGATAAAACAAACCGCAACTTACTTTCACCGGCCCTATCAAAAGCATACTACCTCTCCTTTCTCACACCTTTAAAAGGTTTCTTGTCTGATTTCACATCCATAAATCGTCCAGTGCCAGTATCACGCTTCACATAATTTCCCGAACCGGTCTTTGTCTGGGAACGATCTTTGACCATTCCATTTCTATGTCCATCGCCTGCAGGCGGGTTAGTAGCCATAATCAACACATCCTATTTAACAATTACAATTTGGCAAATCATCTAGATTATTTTTTTCAGTATTATCTCGATCTGTTCTTAGGTATTTTCCATTGGGACCATCAACTACTCGAATCTCTGTTCTGCCTGAATCCCAAGGTACATAATACGTATGAACCCTAGCTTCAATATCTCGAATTACGTCAGCTTTCAATCTTGGAGACCAGACACTTCCAGCATTACAGAGGCCAAGAATATCGCCGTCACTATCTTTACAACTTTCTCTTACTTCTCTATCAGCCATTTTAATTACCTATACATATAAATCAGTAAAATTAATAATTCTGTTACAGTTAATCTGAATTTATCAGATATTTTTAAAAAAGCTCTTACGAGCGATATAGTCATTAGATCAAATCTTTCTGCTTAACGCAAGAGATGTTTAACAGATTTTTTATCTTATTGCAGAGTAGACATACTCCAAACCGCCAGACTCCGCAACCTCTTTTGAACCAACGATAAGGCCTTGATTTAGCAGCTTTTTTAATTTCCCACTTGCATTCTGAGGAGAGAGGTTGAATTTGTCCGCTACTTTGGAAGTTGTAACAATGCCTTTAGAAAAAATATAATCTAACAAAGAACTAATAGAAGAGTTCGCTTTATTGCCTAATAACAAATGCTCACCGTTATCATTTAAAACAATGAGAAGCTGCCCTTTTGCCTCAGCAGCATAACTCCAATTATCGAGTAGATCTTGTGATTTAAAACCTGTGAGGAAAAAACCTCTATCACCACTGTAGTGCCTAACTAGCGAAACAACACTTTCCCTAGGAAAAGATGAATCAGTTGCTGCAATGTCTTTAAGAGTTATCTCAAATACTTTTTGAGAAAGGTGATGGTCTACATAGTCAGATAATTTTCTAAAGGTCTCTTTACCCTGAGCATTCCCAAAAGGATGATCATCCTCGGTAAACTCTAGTAAATTTATCATAGCCACATTCTGCTTCACCATACGCATTTAAGGAGAGTATTGTAAGCTAACTAAGGTAAAAGTCAAAACAGATATGTGTTCCTAAAATTCTTGGTAAATTCTTGTTGCTTCTTGTACGCACAGCACCATTCTTGTAAAAAATCTTTAACTCAAAGGCTTCCTGCCTAACAGAAATTCTAGCGTTGTACTGCGGAGCATAATCAGCACTTCTTTTCAGTCCTAACCCTCTACCTGTTTCTTCTGGATCACCCTTCCTCGTAATCCGCCCATCCAATAAGACCTTTTCTAACAATAGCGCATTTGATTCTGGATGAGTAAAATCTAAATCACGATGAAGTTCAGGGTAATATTTTTTTAACACTGGTTTTAGGGTTTCAACTATACCTTTACCGCTATCAGAAACCACAACTTGAATATGATGGCGGCCATTTCCATTTTTTCCGTAAACTTGGAGGGCAGCAAAGCCAGGAATAGGAGTTTCACTATGTTCACAAATATTATCAAAAAGCTCTGAAAAGAAAGTGAAAGCTGCGTCTTGATATTCTTCTCCTGCTTCCGCCACAAACGATTTTTTTAACATTTTTGGAAGCGCACGCTCAGGTTGCTTTGGATCTATTTCTCCTAACTCAACAACTGATTCATTGTTCCCTCTGTATATTCTCGCAGTAGACCTTTTAGGTCGCCTGGGCTTTACAACAATATCAGGATGCAGTAAATCGAAAAAACCAATTCGATTTAAATAACTTTTTGTTGCCTTACATTCCTTTAAATTGATTTCAACTTTATTCCCTAGATAATTCAATTGATTAGAAATAGCTAATAATCGTGCTATAGACTCCAATAGGGGCTTACATTCTTTAGGCAATATAATAGTGTAGCTATCACTTTTTGAGGATAACAAACACCCAGAGTTGAGTAATGAGCTCTCGAAGGAATCAGCGTTAACCCATGTATCTCCTTCTAGCTCAAGAGTATGGCTACTACCTTGTAAATTAAACCATTGGTTATTAGAATTAATCCTGAATTTACTTTTATTCTTATAAAGGTAAGAGTTTACTTCCTTTTTATTGAGGTCAAGTACATTTGCAATTTCTCGCCCTTTCAAGCCGGGCTTATTTGATAAAATTCGAAATATTTTCTTATACATTTACGCTAACTTTATTTTTCATCAATATCCACACTATACCAATGGTTATCCTCCCGTTCTAGTACTGTAATTCCAGTTGATTCAATTAACGAAAGAATTAGTATGTATTAGTGTCTATAACAAAATCATATCTGAGAAACTAACAGCACCTAAATAATCTTAAAAAAGTATAATCAAGTAAACTACCTAAATTAATGAAAAACCGCATAGAACCATTTCTATATCACTGCTCCCTTATTCCCTCTCCGCAAAAGGGTATCGCCGAATAGACTAGAATTCTTTGCTGGCACTAAATATCCACTAGGATAAGACAAATCGCAAAAAACTGAATGCAAGCTATATGTAAGCACTTTAGATCAAAGTAGATTAAGCTAGATAAAACTAGATGAAGGTTTAACCCATTGATATCATTTCTTAAATCAAGCTAGATTGGGGTAGATCAAACTAGACTAAGGTCGCACAAATACTACTCATAATCCGTTTGTCCGGGGTTCGAGTCCCTGTGGGCCCACCATTTTCTTTATTTAAATC
>JAESTG010000296.1 GCA_016763715.1 Flavobacteriaceae bacterium | reverse complement strand
TTGACGACACTCTTATTGAGTATACAGATATTCCAGACGATGAAGTTTTAGTTGCGCTATTGGAAAGTGTATCCAACGGAGAGGGCTTGGGTTTCTTTATCCTTCCCGAAGAAACTGATTTTTCTAATATACCACAAGATCCTTTAAACCCAATTACTGCTGCCAAAGTTGCTTTAGGTAAATTATTAGTTCATGAAACAGCTACAGGAGGAAATCCAAAAGTAGACATCCCATCTGTAAAGTATACTTATGCTTGTGCTAGCTGTCACCCAGTTGCTTCTGGATTTTTCTCTGGACTTAAGCAAGGTATTAGTGAAGGTGGTCAAGGCTTTGGTATTGCAGGAGAAGGTCGTGTTATTATGCCAGAAAGTGAGTACCCAAGGGATTCGCTAGATGTACTACCTATCAAAGTGCCTACTATTTTAAATGTGGCTTACCAAGAAGTAATGCTATGGAATGGTTCATTGGGAGGTACTGGTATCAATGTTCCTTACATTAACGCAGGGACTAATGCTGTTGATTTACCCGATAACCTTTTAGGTTATCAAGGTTTGGAAGTGCAAGGCTTAGCTGGGCAAAATGCCCATAGATTGCTTATAGATGAAAATTTTGTAAACACTTTTGGGTATAGACAACTATTTGATGCCGCGTTTCCTAATGTACCACAAAGTGAACGCTATTCTCGATTGACAGGAGCATTGGCTATTGCCTCTTTTAATCGAACAGTACTTGCCAATCAGTCGCCATGGCAGTCTTGGCTTAAAGGAAATAATGAAGCGATGACAGAGCAACAAAGAGATGGAGCGAAAGTTTTCTTTAGCAACGGAGCGTGTTATGAATGTCACACTGGTCCCGCTTTAAATTCAATGGGTTTTTATGCTTTTGCTATGGGAGATTTTGATCCAGGAGAAACAATTATTTTAAATCATACAGCCTTTAAGAAGGATGTCACTAGGGGTCGAGGTGCTTTTACAGGCAAGGAGGAGGATGAGTATAAATTTAAAGTGCCTACATTATACAATTTAAAGGACAATGCATTTTATGGACATGGCGGTACATTTAATACTATTAAAGAGGTGGTTGAATATAAAAATGGAGGAGTGAAACAAAACAAAATTGTACCTAATAGTCAATTGGCATCCCAGTTTGGAGCCACTAACCTATCACCGCAAGAAATTACACAATTGGTGGACTTCATCGAAAATGCCCTATATGATTCAAATTTAGAACGATATGCGCCAAATACGGTACCCTCTGGCAATTGTATCCCGAATAATGATGAGCAGTCCAAAATAGATTTAGGTTGTGAATAGACAAAAGGGATCCTTTTTTTGATGCTAACCTATTCATCTTATAATAGGAAGTTACTTTAAAACTATCTTTTTTTATACCGTTACGCAACCTTTTAGTGTGAAAACCCTCTTATAGATAGAACAATTTAATTATGACTACTTTTTTTATAGTTTTGGGGGCTTTGTTAGTGACTAATTTTTTGCTTCTACAGTTTAGTTGTAATGATGCTACAGAAGAGTACCCAGAAGAAGAATAGAAAATATCTCCTCAGTTTCTATACTACCAATTTATCGTATTTCTTTTATTTTGAAGTAAATAGTTGTTTGTTTTGCTGAAATGTTTATTTCCAAACCAATATCCTCTATTGGCACTCAATGGTGATGGATGTCCACTAGTTAATACCAAATGCTTAGTAGTATCAATTTTCGCTCCTTTTTTCTTGGCATATCCACCCCATAGTAAAAAAATAATCCCTTCTCTTTCTTCGGAAATTTTTGCGATAACAGCATCTGTAAACAATTCCCACCCTTTTTTTTGATGGCTACCAGCTTCATGAGCCCTTACGCTTAATGTGGCGTTCAAAAGCAATACACCCTGATTCGCCCAACGTTCTAAATTCCCGCTTTTTGGAATATCAATTCCAAGATCGTCTTTTATTTCTTTGTACATATTCTGAAGTGAAGGAGGTGTCGCTACTCCATCTGCGACCGAAAAGCATAACCCATTGGCTTGCCCTGGGCCGTGGTATGGGTCTTGACCAATAATAACCACTTGCACATCCTGAAAAGGAGTATGTTCAAAAGCTGTAAACAATCGACTTGGCTGCGGATAACAGGTGTGATTTTTGTATTCAGATTTCACGAATTCTATTAAATTCTTAAAATATGATTTATCAAATTCCGAAGCTAGTTGATGATGCCAAGAAGGCTCAATTTTTACAGGCATTATTTGTACTTTTGTCTAAGTAAAAGTAATGTATTTCACTATTTAAACTTGAAACGAAAGTTAATTAACAGATTTCTACTTTGGTAGAAAGCCCTCATGATACGAATTGATTCCAAAACCTTAGCCGATCTCGAGTTTCCCTCAGTCCTCAACCAAATTTCAGAATTTTGTATTACTGAAATTGGAAAGGAAGCCATTCAGGCAATCGTGCCTTTTTCTGAAGAAGAAGTTATTGTTCCAGAGTTGCATCGCACTAAGGAGTTTATGGCCTCTTTCGGAAGCGAAAATGGGATTCCAAATCATGGATTTGAATCAATCATAAAAGAATTACGACTTCTTGAAATTGAGAATGGCACCCTCGAATTGGTTGGGTTTAGACGTATTCTTTCCGTTACAGAAACCACCAAAGACCTTTTAAAATTTTTTAAAAAGTTTGAGGAGTTTTATGTCTATTTACAAGATTTTGCTTCGTCTATAAACTATACCTCAATTATTTCCGAAGAAATTAAAGAAAAAATTGATAGGTATGGCCACGTTAAAGATGATGCTTCAATGGAGCTTTCAGCCATGCGCAGGAGATTAAATGTAGTAAAGGGACAAATTAATTCCTCTTTTACCAAGGCCTTAACTCGATATGCTCAAGCTGAATACCTAGATGAAATAAAGGAAACTGTTGTTGAAAACCGTCGAGTGCTTGCTGTGAAGGCTATGTATCGTCGTAAAGTAAAAGGTGCTGTTCTGGGGCAGTCAAAAACTGGAAGTATTGTCTATATGGAGCCTCAAGAGACACTTGAGTATGCAAATGAATTGAGTAATTTAATTTACGAGGAACAAGAGGAAATAAAACGAATTATTAAAGCTTTGACAGAGTTTGTTCGACCTTACAGTGAGCAATTGGAGAGCTATCAGAGTTATTTGAGTGCCATTGATGTTATTTATGCTAAAGCGAAGTATTCCAAAGAGATTAACGGGGTTTTGCCTTTGATTGTATCTAATAATTCTGAAGAAGGAGAGGGTAATAGCACGAAGAGGCGCCTCTATTTAAAAGATGCCTTCCACCCTATTCTTTGGGTCGCCAATAAAAAACGAGAGGAAAAAACGTATTCTCAAACCATCGAATTACATCCAAAGAATAGAATAATAGTTATTTCTGGTCCCAATGCTGGAGGGAAGAGCATCACTTTAAAAACAGTGGGGTTACTTCAAGTAATGTTACAAAGTGGCATGTTGATTCCAGTGGATCCGTTTAGTGAGATTTGCATATTTGATCGAATCCTGACGGATATTGGTGATAATCAGTCTATTGAAAATCATTTAAGCACCTATAGCTATCGCTTGAAAAAGATGAATCATTTTTTGAAGAAGTGTAATAGCAAAACACTGTTTCTTATTGATGAATTCGGAACGGGAAGTGACCCAGAGTTAGGAGGAGCCTTGGCTGAAACTTTTCTGGAGGTGTTTTATGAAAGAGAAGCCTATGGCATTATCACTACGCATTATGCCAATTTAAAGCTCTTAGCCAACGAATTGCCACATGCGACCAATGCAAATATGCTGTTTGACAGCCAAAGCTTAGAACCTATTTATAAACTGCAATTAGGTGAGGCAGGGAGTTCATTTACGTTTGAGGTAGCACAAAAGAATGGCATTCCGTATAGTCTTATCAATAAATCTAAGAAAAAGATTGAGCGTGGAAAAATTCGATTTGATAAAACAATTGCCAATCTTCAGAAAGAACGTAGCAAATTACGTAAGACTTCTGAATCTCTAAAAACCGAGGAAGAAAAAGCACGAGAAGAAAGCAAACTGTTAGAGCATACGAACGTTAAAATTCAATCCAAGCTAGAAAGTTATCAGACATTGTTTGATGCCAATCAGCGACTTATTTCTTTGGGCAAAAAGTTTGATGTCCTTTCAGAAAAATACCTGAATAATAAACAGAAAAAGCAGCTGTTAGATGAATTGATGAAGTTAGTGATGGTGGAAAATAGCAAACGAAAAAAACCAGTTCCTAAAACAAAACAGAAGAAGAAGGAAGAAAAGGTTAAACAGCACGAAATTAAACAAGAGTTAGAGCAAAAAATTGCAGTAATTCGGAAGAAGAAGAAAAAGGAAAAAGAAGAGGCAAAAAAAGCACCACCTCTGAAACCGAAAGTTACATTGAAAATTGGCGACAGAGTTAGAATGATTGATGGACGTGCGGTTGGAACTATAGATATCATTAAAA
The DNA here is from genome assembly GCA_016763715.1 of Flavobacteriaceae bacterium. Next base: position 3,223 of record JAESTG010000296.1, on the reverse strand, counting down.
AGAGAAAAGCAATCGTAAATTATGGTATGTTTACTGCCGATGTTAGTCTTGAAGAATTAGAGAAGGTTTGAAAACAAACAAAAAAATAATACTATTTGATGGTGTTTGTAATTTATGCAATACATCTGTTGCGTATGTGATTAAGAGAGATAAGAAGGATTTATTTCGTTTTGCAGCATTACAGGAACCTGCTGGGTTAGAGCTTATTAAAAAGCATAGCATTGATGCATCTAAGACAGATTCAATAATTCTAATTGATGGAGAGAAAGCGTATGCTAAGTCTACTGCGGCTCTTAAAATTGCGTTGCATTTAGGAGGGCTATATTCGTTGCTCTATGGCTTTATGATTATTCCAAATTTTATTAGAAATTGGGTCTATGATTATATTGCCGAGAATCGTTATAAATGGTACGGTAAGAAAGAGAGCTGCATGATTCCTACTCCTGAATTAAAGTCAAAGTTTTTATAGACCTTTTGCATATAGTTTTACTTCAAATTCTGAAGTATAAATTCCAAATTACTATTTTGGTTTTCATTAGTATCGAATGCTATTTATATTTCCAGATAATTGGAACTATTCGTTTAAAACATAAATAATCCGTTTTTAGGGTATAATGTTTTAATAAGCTCGGCTAAACTTTTTCAAATCTTTCGTTTCTTTGAACACTTATTAATTTCAATTAAACTCACATGGATTATCAAAAATGGATTGACAAAGGAATAGAAGTAGGAACACAATATGGGCTAAAAGTTATTGGAGCCATTGTTATTTGGATTGTTGGGTCATGGGTGATTAAAAAGCTGATAAAGGTTCTTGGCAAGGCAATGTCAAAATCGGACTATGATGAAAGCCTAAAAAAGTTCTTTCGAAATTTAGTTGGCTGGTCCTTAAAAATTTTATTGATTATAGTAATATTAGGAAATTTAGGCATTCAAACGACCTCCTTTGCTGCTATTTTAGCCGCGGCTGGTTTAGCTGTTGGTCTGGCGCTTCAAGGTTCTCTTTCAAATTTTGCAGGAGGGGTTTTACTCATGATATTCAAACCTTTTAAAATTGGAGATTTAATTGAAGCTCAAGGTGAGTTAGGAGTTGTTAAAGAAATAGAAATATTCACTACGAAAATAGTAACTCCACAAAATAGATTGGTCATCATCCCTAATGAGATTTCGTCTAATGGGAATATTACAAATTTTAGTGCTGAAGGAGTTTTGAAAATTTTTCATACGATTGGTGTGAGTTATGACGCCGATATTAAGCAAACAAAGCAAGTACTTATGGAGGTTTTGACTTCTCAAGAAAAAGTGCTTGAAAATCCTGCTCCTTTAGTAGAAGTCTCTGGATTAGGAGATAGTTCTGTAGATTTTGCCGTTCGCGCCTCAGTGAAAGCTGAGCATTATTGGGCTGTATATTTCGCTACCTTAGAGAAAGCGAAAGAAGCTCTTGATGCCGCTGGAATTGAAATTCCATATCCACATTCTGTTGAAATTCAGAAGAAAGGGTAGATTGGTTTCTGTTTTGAAAGTGTTGAATTTGGAAGAGGTTTTTATTTCCTCTGAACAAATATGCTACTTTGGCATTACCTTTGCTTTAGCAGTTCCAACATCTTAAATTCTAATTATGAAAAAAATTACTTTATTACTTACGTTTACGTTATTTACGTTAGCAATTCAGTCTCAGAACAAGTATAGTCTTGTTGTTTTTTCTGAAGACAATGCAAAGTTTACGTTGTTTCTAAATAACATTCAACAACATGAATTTTCCGAATCTAATGTATGGGTTGGCGACTGAACACGCCTAGGTATAGAGCGAAGATCGTATTTGAAGATCCAACTCGAGAAGTGTTAGAAAAAACTATTTATTTTCCAGAGCAGAATAGCGAAGTTACCTATCGTATCATTGAAAAGAAAGGTAAGTTGAAACTACGTGTTTTTTCTATTGTTCCTTTACCAGAAGTGTATGTTGAAAGGCTTAACCAACGTGCTATCGTTGTAGTTACTGAACCTATTTATACTGAAACTGTAACAACTAGAACTGTAGTGAAAGATAATACTGATGATAAATTCAGTATGGATGTACAAATAGACGGTGTTGGTATTAGCGTAAATGTTAATATTGATGACAACATAAATAATGAGGTAGTGTATGAAGAAACTGTAACAACTGTTTCTTCGTCCAATCATTATGTGATGCAGGGCTACAATGGCCCTATTGGTTGTCCATGGCCAATGGATGAAGCTGATTTTACTGAAGCTAAAAGGACTATTGCTGCTAAAGACTGGGATGAAACCAAATTAAGTCTTGCCAAGCAAATTATTCAGTCCAATTGTCTTTTTGCAGATCAAGTCCGTGACATAGCAGAATTAATGGAATGGGAAGAAAATAAGCTTGCTTTTGCTAAATACGCCTATGACTATACTTATGATATTGGAGACTACTTTAAAGTGTCACAAATATTTGAATGGGAAGCTTCTACAGAAGAATTGAACGAATATATTTCAAACCGTTAATTTCTCGCATGTAAAGAACTAAAAAGCCACTTTTAAAGTGGCTTTTTTAATGCTTTTAATTCGGAATTATACTGAAGTTATCGAATCCTGCATAATCACCTACTCCATTCTGTCGAATACGAATGCTAAGCGCTATACTTAGGGTGCCTGGAGGTATGTTCACAAGGATATTTCCATTGAGAGAAAGATTACTCAAACCATCTATGAGCTGCACTTCTGCTTGTGGAATTCCATCAATAGTAACAGTATAGAAGGCATCATCTCCTGTGTCAAATTCAAAAAATTCATAATCGAATGATAATGTAACGCCATTTAAAGCCGCTGAAGTATCAATGGTATTGAATGTGATTGTTGCAAACCCAGAAGTTCCGTTAGTTCCCTCGTCATCCAAATCTAAAATACCCAGAAAATTATTCGTAAGATTTGTGATGTTACTAAACCCTCCATTATTATTGTCTGTAATTCCAAAGAAACCATCAGAACCATTATCGAAGAATGGAACGTCTGAACTGTACCCCCAACTGCTACTCAAATCGAAATTTTGATAAGTACCGGTAGGTAATGCGGTGTTCAAGCAATGAATGTTTTCCCAAGCTAAACCATTCCACAATTGCAGGCAATCTGTTTCTTCCACAAATACGAGTAACCCTTTATCTACAGTTGCTGGTGCAATACTATTTCTATTGGCTATAGTAGGTACTCTGGGCGGCATTAA
>JAESTG010000295.1 GCA_016763715.1 Flavobacteriaceae bacterium | reverse complement strand
TGTAGTGTAATTCTTTTTGTGTTTTGACATAATTCAAAGTTAAATTATGTAACATCAATATCTCGCAACTTGGTGTCCAGTCTAATATAGTAAGTCCAAAATTTCAACCATAGTAAAAACTACAGTCAGATTATGCTGAATAATTAATTAAAGGGAGAGTTTAAATTTACAAAATAATGTAGGAGTATATGTGAGGGAAACCGTAAATATTTGAAAGCTATTAATTTATAATCATTCCACACACATTCCTCTACCCTCCCTACCGTCGCTTTGAGAAATAAGTACTCCATTACCTTTTGATAAGAAAGTTTTAGAAATAATTTTCACTTTTATCCAAAACTCAAGTTACATAACACGGCACATTATAATACATTTTTAATATTTGATTATCCGCTATGTAAAATCACCACCGCCAATTGACAATTAAGTCCCTTCAAGTTAATTAACTCAAGAAAAAGAAATTTTAAATTTGAATTAAAAGCGCTTAGCTATTGTAAAATACGCACTAGTCCAGCTTTCCAACGTTGTATCCAACTACGCCGAATAAACCGATACAAGGCATTCTCACCATCGCTAAAAGAGGTATTTCTATCTACAAGACAATAAACCTGGGACGGAGTGCCAGCGACTATTGTTTTCAATAATTGTCCATTTCCCAGATTTGTTTCACCAAAATTAGCTTCTCGCCAACTACGCCCGCCATCTTCGGTGAGAAAAAAACCGTGGGTGTCAGTAACAATAAATGCTTCCGTAGGAGAAATTGATATGATATCGATAATTGATGTTCCCGTTTCTGCATTTGGTAATTGAATGGGATACCAAACCGACGAAGAATTGGCTCTAAATAGCCATTGCAAGGGGATACCGCCAACATTTTCTGGGCTATCTATCACTCCTTCTATTTCTATCACAAACGCTCCTTTTGTTGCGCCATTGGAGGTCATTAAAGTGAATGTTGTAAATTCAGCCGTTTTACTAAAACGAGTCAGTTTGGTTATCAAAGAATCACGATTAATTGTATTAGGAACAGAATCGGCAACTTTTATAATATCTTCGGGGGTATCTCCATAAACGCTACCTAATTCTAGACGTTGTGACTTATGATAGGTATTCCATTTCGAGCTCTTTACTATAGTATCCCAGATTTCATAGTCATTTTCCATATACACGAGTGTATCGCCCAGAACTATCAAGGATTCGGAATCTATATTACTAAACACACGATAGGCAGGATCCCAGATTTCAACCCACTCATCATAACCTTCATCAAAATATTCTGGATCAAATGTTGTTTCAACTTCCTCTCCCGTAACAGATTAATCAAAACTCCTTCCACAGTATCCCACTCCCTATAGAGTCCTTCCTCTTGTAGAGTATCCACGGGCCATGGGCTTAGACTGTAGGGATTCGTAGTTATGGATTCCATACTTGGTGGTATTAGGATTTGTTTTCGAATACTGTCTTTTGTTATGCCATTGAATTTTAGAGAGCGGTAATAGTGTAGTTGATTTTTTGTGTTATTCAGAATTCCGTAAATGTCAACTTCTCCAGAACCTTCCCTATTGGTTAGTTGGAAACGGATTCTTACTAAAGGGTCTGTTTTGAAGTCCATTAGATACTGGTTGAAGTCTGGGTCTCCATCAAAAAATGTACTGTTGGGAAACAAGGTATATCCTTCGGGTTGTGGATTCATACCCCATTTGGCATCATGACCTTCATATAAAATTATGCTAGGATCCTCTTCATTAACTGCGAATTCATGAATGGGCATAAAATCTTGGTTCAAAATAGGCTGTGGAGTACGCTCCCATGTTTCAGGTTGTGTACTGGTAATAAGAAATCCACTAAATATTAGAAATAGAAGTATAAAAAGAGTCAATGTCACGGTACTTTGTTTTCTTCTTCTTAATTTTTCATCTTCGCGATATAATTTTGCATAATCTACACCATACAAAGCAGCAATTAACCGGAGGGTTTCGTCTCGAAATTGTTTCTTATTTGCATTGCTAAGATCAATAAACAGTGGTTCTTCTTCTTTCAGAAGTCTCGGTGGAATACCTTCTTCAAAACTCCCTCGACACACGATAAATAACAGCTCATCGTAGCCTTTTAAATTCATAAATGTGGTGACTTCTTCGTCTACATATTGAGAAGTTGCGGCTGAAGGGGAACAGAGTAAAATTAATTTTTCGGAGGCTTTTAAACGTTCTGTTAAGGCATCAGAAAGATCTGAATTCGCTGTTAAACGCTCCACATCCCTGAAAACCTTTAATTTTTTATGTAGCCCTGTTTTCTTAGGTGCTCTATACCTCCGTAATCGCTTGCTAATTCGTTCTGCAAAGGCCGAATCATCATGACTATAACTTATAAAGGCATTATACTGATCCATCTTCTTATAAAAGATTGTTTGTATGGGATTATAGGTGCCAATAGTATGCAAAAGCAAATCGCTGCCTTATGTCTGCTTCCACATTGGTAAACTATAATTCTATACTATGTAAAACTATAGGGAGAGTTTAAATTTACAAAATATAGAAGGAATAGGAATCTATGTGTGAGAAAACTGCAAATAATTAGGCATTTTATAATTTGTAACCATTCCTCTTTTTTCCTATCATCACTCCGTAAAAAGAGTGTTCCATTAACATTGTAGAAGAAACTGTGACAATTTTCCAAAACTCAAGTTACACAATACGGTACATTATAGTGCATTTTTAATGTTTGATTATCCAAAGATGATTGAATATTAAAACAGTTCCCACCTTACATCTACAATGTTCAAAATATTAGCAAACTGTAAGCAATAATTTGCCGTTATGTAAAATTGCGGATTCCAAACACTCGATTGCCTGTCTACTTGTTTATAATCGCTACTAATTTTTCTAATTGTGTATCTTTACTTGTGAAAACTTGATTTAAATCAATTGGTATGTAAATATCTGGTACGGTACCATTTCCATCTAAGGTTTTTCCATTTCTTTGAAAAGACAACATTGTAGATACTTTAACTCTAATATTTGAATTCTTCAAATGCAATTCTCTTGAATTACCACTTGAGCCATCCGTTGTTTCTCCAACTATTTTGACATTTGGTAACCTTTTAAATGCGCTAGTAAAAACAGATGCTGCACTAAAGCTCTTTTCATTAACCAAGATATAAACTGGTTGAGTATAAGATTCCTTTGCATTATGCAAAACCATATAAAAAGGGCTACTAAACTTTGAATTATCAAATGTTTTTTGAAGTTTGAAATTATTATTAAACTGGTCTATTGCGTTTCTATCGCTGTCTGTTAATTTTTCAGAATTATAACTATATAGATAACGGCCACTCATTGATTCTTCATCTGTATTTAACGTTTTATCTGTTCTCAAATAAGCGACATTGGCTATCCAAGGAGACTGCTCTGGTTGCAAAATATAGCTTGAAAATGTTTGAAGAATCTCTCTCCCACCTCCTGGGTTATTTCTAATATCAATAATTAATGCTTTGGTATCTGAGAAACCTTTAAGAGTATTTTCTATAAAATCTTCTAGACCTTCTACTTCATCATAGTGGTACATCTCTGGAATATTAATATATCCTATATTATGGTTTAACATTTTGCTTAAACCCTCAAAGCTTCCATTTTTAACCTTCATCCTGTTGCTATAACTCTCTTCAAGTAACTTTGGGGTATATCCCATTTTATCTGTAGTTAATTGAAATGTTTCTACTGTTTCAGTAAAACCATCACTAAAAACTACTTTTACACTATCTGTGCATTCTATATTATTTTTAAATAATAGTTCTCCATATTTTTGAATCGCATTACTCCCTCTCGAAATCTTTGCCTGTGTTGGCGCTTTTTTATCCTTATAATTATAAGCGTTCATCAGCGTTTCTACCGCTATTCCATTTATACTTTTTATATATGGATATGCATTATAATAGTATGTATGGTTTTTATCAGTTACATTTTGCTTCAACCCAATAATTTTTCCAGCTAATGTAGCGACACCAAAAGGAAGTTTTAAATTATATGTTTTATGACTTCTTTTATGGAATGATTCATTTTTGACAGAAGAATGCCTATCCCCTATTTCTGACATAATTTTACCCATTTCATTTGTTAGTTCATTTATATTTACATCAGTTTTTTTATTTTTAATAGATATAGATAATTCTCTTATTGCTGATTTATAATCAAACTTAGAAAGTTGAACATAAGACGAATTAGACTTCAATATTTCTTCAAACTGCCTTAAATCCTTTATAGCTTCAGCTGTAGTGATTTTTTGTGAAAGCATGTTACTAGGTTTAGATTCTTTTATGCTTCTATTATATTGAAGTGAGTTCCGTCTATTTTCAATAGTAAATGTTCCTATATATGACTTAGAAACACCATTTTTAGACAACTGTAATTTAACTTTTTCATTAGGTTGATAATTTAACCCTTGTAATACTTCCATAAGGTCTTCAGAAAAACGTTTTTGCCATTTATGTTCAAACTGTTTTTTACAAAAATCCAAAATCTGTTTTTTACTGAAATCGTCTAATTTTTCAAAATAATACCATTCATTATCAAATTGAACAATTGGTTGATCTTTTTGCCATTTTACAGCAGTAAAAGGAGATGTTTTTTCTGTTTTTTGACTAAAGACTAATAGTGAACTAAAACATAAAACAGTGAGCATAAAATACGTTCTCATTTTTTAACTTTTAAAGTGA
>JAESTG010000006.1 GCA_016763715.1 Flavobacteriaceae bacterium | reverse complement strand
CAATGAGTTTTCAAGTTTGGCGCCTTTGACAAAGAAAAACGGGAAGGCTAATCAAGTCTATGGCTTTCAATATTGGATTTACACCGGAATGCCTTACGAGGTAACTTATTTTAGAGGAATGTCTGGCCAATACATTATTTCCATTCCGGAAAAAGATTTGGTAATTGTAAGAACGGGCTCGGGCACTCAAAGTAGTTTTGCGAATGACGGACCAGTAAAGGATGACGACTTGGAGGGACATTATCAAGAACTTCCATCCTACATTGCCATTGGTGTTACTTTAATGGCGCAGGCAGGCGGTAAATAAAAGTGAAATTACTCCAGAAAACAGCAATACTTATATCCATTGCACTTGCAAGTTGCGGCTTAGGAAATGATGTTAATTATGCAGAACCTTTGAGAGCTTGTATGAATGAGATGCTGTCAATGGCTTGACAAGACTTGCAATTGCGATTGGTTCCTTTTATCAAATGGCTGTAATGTTTAAATAATTGCCTTGAGACGTCAATTTATTCAATGATAATTTCATACTTTAAAGGAATAATATCCTAAAGCTATGAGTGCACTTGAAAACAATTCTGATCCAGATAAAGAGCTGGATCGCCGAAAAAAGCAATTAGAAAATCAAAAGTTAGTAGTTGAAATAAAGAATATTTCCTTAAATCGGTGGAAATTTTTCTTTGGCTTTGTTCCGGTAATTGGGCTTTTAATCACGATCATTTTTCAATTGAATGAATTCCGTTTTAAAGAAGAACAGCATCAAGACAATCGAACTGATGCCATTGAGAGTGATTATCGCACGAAATTTTTTTCTCATCCAGGCGATTTAGAACATCAATTAGCTGTTTCGCGAGATGCTTGTGACAATGATGATTTAAGCAAAGACACAAAATTGAATTGTTGTCAAAAAATTCCTGATCTGGAGTACAGAATTAGCAAAGAGAGAAAACTCGATAGTTTAACCAATCTGCAACAAACGCAAAACTTGAGAGATGAGGACATGGCGCGGACATTTGAAATTAACGCACTTGATTCGTTAAGAGAGGTAAAAACTGAAGAGTTAAAAATGCTAACGGCAGACACAAACCCTTCAAAATCGAATGAAATAAAGAATGAAATTAGCTCTTTAGATAGGCGAATAGATGTCATTGTAGGGCAAAGTGACGTGATTCAAAAAACGCTAATTAAAACAGATTCTATAGACGAAGCGAAAAGGAGAATTATTGGTATTACTTTTTCTGAAAACACGTTAAATACAGTGCTAATAGAAGAGGAAAGTTGGTTTAAAGAAGGTTATTTTCGACAGTTTGGCGAAACAAGAATTTCATTGTATCAATTCAAGTCAGATATTGCCACGATTTCAATAAATTTAGTCGATCCAAAAACGAATAAGAAAGTGAAAGAGATAGGGGAATTCACACTAAAAAAGGGTGAAAAAGAAAGTGTAGAATCGGATGAATTCATTTATGAAATTATTTTCCAACGCATTGGTAACGCGGGCAATAACCCGTTTAATAATGCAGTATATTTTGGTTACCGTAAGTATAAAATTGCGTCAAAAAAGTATTAATTGAGGATAGGGTCTATGCAAATTGTAAAAATCCATTTATTATGGGATTATTTGCTTGATCTTTGGACTACTTTCTGGCGGGTTGATTTATGAGTTAATCAAAGACAGATAAAGATCAACTTGACACGTAAAATAATCCATTATTATATTTTTATCTTCGTGTTGAAATATGATCTTAAACAAATTCATATTTATAATTTTCCTATTCGTTTTTTTATGGAGTTTTGATGGTGGAACCCTATACAGTCAAACATATATTAACGATAGTTTAATGGGAATCCATATTGAATCTCGCTATGCGAATAAACATTTTCAAAGCAAAGGAAAAACTAAAAAGGGAGAAAAGAAGGGTAAGTGGGAAGAGTATAAGTTTCTTTATATATCCTATTATAAAATTGTAGATGAAGAAGTAGTGCCAAAAGGTGAATATGTTCTTACTTATGGAATCGGTAAATATGTTAATGGTGAAAGAGAGGGTTTCTGGAAGCTTTATCTTATTGATCACATAACCAAAAAGAAATACCATTGTATTGATGTGAATTATAAAAATGGCCTTTGGGATGGTAATACAACCTTTTATTATCCTAATGGGAGCAGGTCTGGAACGTTTATTTATAAAAATGACGCGGCCGAAGGGTCTTGCACAGTTTATTATCCTAACGGGGCCGTAGAGCGAACATATTCTTATTCAAAAGGATATGCACAAGGAGATTGTAAAGTATATTATAGAAATGGGAAAATAAAATTGAGTTTCAAATATTGCGAAGAGAAACCATGTGGCCGTGCAATCGGTTATTATGAATTAGGTGAAAAAAAGTATGAAGAAAACTTTGAGGAAGGCGTGCTGCAAGACACTTCAATACATTGGTATAGCAGTGGTACAGTAAAAAAAGCAATGAACAATAATAAAGGAAAATTACATGGTATTTATAAATATTATCATGAGAATGGGAAATTATGGGTTGAACGAGAGTATGATAATGGTTTAATTGTAAATTCAATTAATTTGAATGATTCTGAAGGTAACCCACTAGATCCTGGCAACCTCTTGAATGGAAATGGCAACGTAAATTATTATACGGAAGCTGGAAACGTTTATATGATTCATATCTATAAAAATGGCGAAAAGGTGGGTGAGGTTACTTTTGATGTTGAATAAATCCTTAAATAAAGTGGGGAGGAGGGCTGTCTTTCAAAAAAAGAGGTTAACAGTACGCGCATTAAATTAGAATTAACAATCTCAATTATTAGTACAAGAATTATTCTACTTGCCAAAGTTGAAGTCTTCTAGAGATAGATTTTATTGGAGATGTATGCTCATTTTGAGTCTTGCTTTCTAAGGTACTGGTGTTTTTTTTGTTGGTCTCTAATGCTGATTGCACTCTGACCGGAATGATTCCTTTGTGTTTGTTCATGTTATAGAAAATTTGAAGTTTATAATTGCTAAAGTATACGTATAAACACAAGGGATTATTGTCTCAAGATGCCCTCCTTTACTTTACTGTAGTAATTAGGGAACGATCGGTATTCAAATTCACCTGTCGTTACTTTGACTTTTTCTTTTTTCCAATTGCAATCCCCAAAAAGGTTAAGGTAAACGCAATGATAATATTAGAAAGCGTGAACACTTGCCAGCACCAATAATCTCCGACCGCAACACCAAGCATAGTCATCATAAAAATAGCTGTAGGGTGCCAAGGAATTAATGATTCTATTATGGTTCCAGTATCCTCTAATGAGCGAGATAAAACGGCCCGTGGAACGCCTGCCTCGTCAAACTTCTTTTTAAAAGCATCTCCTACAATAAAACTTGTGGCAAATTGATTAGATGTCATTGCATTGGTAATTCCAGTTGAAATTAGAGCCGAACGAACTAATCCGCCTTTGCTGCGAACCCAACCAAACAAACGATCTACCAAAATGGGCATGGCGTTAATTTTAGCAATGGTGCCAATAAATACAAAAACAAGCAGCGTAATAACCAAGGGTTCTTTTAAACTATAAATTCCACCTCGTGAAAATAAGAGTGCCACATTATCAGACACCAAACAGTTCAATTTATCGGTATTAAAACCATGGATCAAACTATCGAGTACCGTATGCACTGCTAGTGATTGAAAGATGAGCGCAAGTAGAACTGCAACCAAAGAGGATATCACTAAAACCTGTAACGTCGGAATTCTTTTAATAGACCCGTATAATACAATTAGTGGAGGCAATATTAAGAGGATGTTAAAGTTAAACGCGGCACCTGTTTCGCTTAACGTGT
>JAESTG010000294.1 GCA_016763715.1 Flavobacteriaceae bacterium | reverse complement strand
CTCACGCTATTCGAGCCGCTGAACGTTATGGTGCCGAACAAGAACAACTAGATAACATATGGGAATACCGAACCCACCCTGCTTTTAATGAAGCCGAACGCGCTGCTTTGGACTTTTCCTTGCAAGCTTCTCAAGTTCCAAATGGTGTTGATGACGAAATCAAAAAACGCCTTTACAAACATTGGGATGAGGGCGAAATTGTGGAAATGCTAGGTGTAATTTCTCTTTTTGGTTACTTAAATCGCTGGAACGATTCTATGGGCACTTCCATTGAAGATGGTGCAGTTGAGAGTGGCGACCAATACTTGGGTAAACATGGGTGGAATAAGGGAAAACATATTTAGGGTTGAAAGGTGAAATTAACGATTCAATTGTATTCCAAAGTAATCGAACTTATTAAAATTTGAGCTACAGCGTACTTTAAAATAAATAATGCGACCGACTGGATACGATTCGAGTATATCAAAATTTTCATAGCTTAAAAGTGCTGTTCTGTTGTTCTCCAGATCAATAATCGATATGTCTACTATTCCCGAATAACCCCCAATGCCATAAACCAAACTTTCACTGATAAATCTTGGCTGGCCTGCAAGCCAAAAGGACAAGCCTGTTTTTACATTGATGAGAATATATCCCATTCTTTCGTAATATTGTTGATATATAAAGACATAATCCTGAAATTCACCTTCAAACTGATACCTGCTATAACTCTTTTCCTGAACCAAATTATTTCGCACCTCAAAAGACGGTTCGCCGTTTGCTAAATTAAATAAATACGCACCATCTTTCTTTTGAAAAACATCAGGATATCTTTGTTGTAGAATCAACTCAATGGAATCGCTATTGGAATAAAAGGTGGGTCTATAATAGTCCTCACGCTTCTGTCTTACATATTCTTCTTCAGTAATTTCAGAAAAATAGAAGGAAGATTTTCCGTAAGAATTAATATAACCAAGTGATACGCATGTCTCCTCCCTCTTATTTAAGAATACAGTATCGTGGACCTTAACAACAAGCGTATCTTGTTTATGGCTACTTTCATGTGGCCTCTGTTTTTTGTTTTCTGAACAACTTAGTATTCCGAAGAGTAACAAGGCGGCTAGTACTTTTTTCATATGCTAAGGATAGATTGTACCTGTTTTTGAAGTTTTGGAACAACTTCTGTGCCAAACCAAGGGTTCTTGGTTAATCAAAACCTATTTCTCGGGGACGGATAGGGTAACGGAAGGTGTTTTGGTAAATATTCTTGGTAATTTTTGAAAATAGTTCTTTTATTTATTCCCAGCTAGCACCACCACCAATTCACCTTTGGGCGGCTTATTTTCAAAATGCTGAAGCACTTCCGCGAGAGTTCCTCGAATAGTTTCTTCGTGTAATTTGGTGAGTTCTCTCGAAACAGAAACCTTTCGATCCGCACCAAAACATTCAACAAACTGGGTCAAGCTCTTTATTAATTTATGGGGGGATTCGTAAAATATAATAGTTCGTGATTCTTCAGCTAACAATTGTAAGCGAGTTTGACGCCCCTTTTTCACAGGAAGAAAGCCTTCGAAAACAAATTTATCATTGGGCAACCCGCTGTTAACCAAAGCGGGGACGAAGGCGGTTGCGCCAGGAAGGCAATCCACTTCAATATTAGCCTCTACGCAAGCACGGGTTAATAAAAATCCAGGATCACTAATGGCTGGTGTACCTGCATCACTAATTAGAGCTATGTTTTCTCCAGATTGAATTCGTTGTACAATTCCTTGGGTAGTTTTATGCTCATTATGCATGTGGTGGGAGTGCATCTGGGTTCCAACATCAAAATGCTTTAACAACTTTCCACTAGTCCGAGTATCTTCGGCTAAAATCAAATCGACTTCTTTCAACACCTCAACAGCCCGAAAGGTCATGTCCTTTAAGTTTCCAATAGGCGTGGGTACAATGTAAAGTTTTCCCATGTGTTCTGTAAATAACAATTTAATTTATGGCCGCACTGATTTTCCGTAGAAATAGGAAATCAGTAGGAAAAATATTCCAAGTAAAGGTAGTACATATCCCCCATCATCCGCATGTTGGTGTGCTAAAAAGGCGAGCAACATATCAAAAAACATCCCTGCATAAGCCCATTCCATCAACCACTTAATTTTTCGGAATAAAACCATCACAACGCCCAAAATTTTTGCAATTGCCAACGGAATTACAATATAGTTCGGGTAATTTAACTGTTCGAAAAAGCCCCTGACCATTTCCGTTTTGGTAAAATACATGGACGCCGAGTAGAGTATTAGTCCGCAAAGAAATACCGTGGAAATCCAATAAATTATTCTTCGTGTAGTCATTTGGGTTGCTTCAAAGAATTATTCAACGCAGAATTCCCATAAAATATTTTTACAAGATGTAGCTTTTGAAATTTTTGGCTGTTTTTACGAGTAACTCTTTTCAATGATTTTCATAAAGCGTTTGGTGTATTCATCTTTATTCAACCAATAATTATAACTAGGCTTTACCTTTCCTTTAATGAAATCTTGAGCTTCCTGAAAAGTGCGTTGGGTATTTATTTGTGAGAGTACGCGTGTATAATCTTCTGTTTTCCCATCGAAAAGATGTTTGATAAAAGCCAATCTATCATTCAAACCAATGTGAATCCCTCTAGTAAGTGAATCGTTTAATGACTTGGGTTTACTAATGTCATTAAAAGTAGATTCTTCCAATACTTCTAGTTCTTTTTTGGTCTCAATCTTAGTGTCCAACTCCACTTCTATTTTCTTTTCCATTTTTACTGAAGTAGCTGTCTCCTCCTTCCTCTCAAAAACAGGCATTTCTTGAAAGCTAGAGGCAAATTCTTCCAAATCATTTTTATGATATTCTTTTCTAGGAAGTACTTCTTCTAACAACGCATCAACTTTTTGGGATTCCTCAGGCATTTGCGCAACGAGATCCTTTATTTTTTCCATTACTGGTTCAATTAATGCTTCACGATCCTCAGGCTGAGGTACTGGCTCTGGTTCTTTAAACCAATTGTTTTCGCGATAACTTTTAGAATCCAATGATCCCTGTACTTTTGGTTCTTCTTCACCTAAAATCTGAACTTCTAAATATTCAAGTACAGACAATTGCTCATATAATTTACGAGCTGTTTCTTTCATTTTTTTAGTGTTCTTGCTGTCATTTTCAGAAAGTATTTGCTCTGCTAGACTTTTTATTTGAGACTGCAATTGCTTCTTCATAACTTTTAAAATTAAAGCGCCTTACTATTTTTTGTTTTGTTAAATTTACGCATCCTTTATGTAAACGTCAAAGAATTCCTTTTTATTCTGAAAGTAAGTTATGTTTCTTGAAAATACCGTTAATCAAAAAGAACAATTTGGGTGGATCGAAGTGATTT
>JAESTG010000293.1 GCA_016763715.1 Flavobacteriaceae bacterium | reverse complement strand
GTGACTGAGACAATCCAACCACAAGCTGCGCCAACAATAAAAGTAGATTCCATTCAAAAACCTAACAAGCCAGTTAGCAAAACAAAGCGAAAATCGAATCTTGAAAAGTTCATAGGTGAAAATCTTATTAATAAACTGGGAATTATCATAACCGTTATTGGAGTTGCTATAGGTGCAAAATACTCTATCGAACATGACCTTATCAGCCCCTTAACAAGAATAATTTTAGGATACATAACTGGTTTAGGACTTCTTGGGTTTGGTATAAAACTTAAAAAAAACTACGCCAATTATAGTGCCGTATTGGTAAGTGGAGCCATGGCAATCATGTATTTTATAAGCTTTTTTGCTTATAGTTATTATGATTTAATTCCACAACTATTTTCCTTTGTTTTGATGTTCGTACTTACGGCTTTTACGATCATCGCTGCTCTAAATTACAACAAACAAATCATTGCTCATATTGGTCTAGTAGGTGCTTATGCTGTCCCCTTTTTATTAAGTGATGGCTCTGGGGAAGTGGCAATATTATTCGGTTACACTGCCATTATCAATATTGGAATTCTCATCATTGCCTTCAAAAAATATTGGAAATCACTGTATTATGTTTCATTTATTCTAACATGGCTTATGTATGCATCATGGTACTTTATCAACTATGATGCAACAAATCACTTTAGTCTTGCCCTGCTATTTTTGATTGTCTTTTTTGTTATATTTTATGTGACTTTTCTCGCCTACAAGCTAAATCAAAAAGAAAAATTTGCAGCGCAAGATATTATCCTATTGCTCCTCAATTCCTTTATATTTTTTGGATTGGGATACTCATTATTAAGTGATCATGAAACTGGCGAACAACTTCTTGGGTTATTTGCGCTTGGTAACGGCGTTATCCATTTTATCGTAGGACTAATTATTCATCAAAGAAAGCAGACGAGTGAAAATTTATTTTATTTCGTCATAGGGCTGGTACTAGTTTTTATAACAATGGCAGTACCCATCCAATTAGACGGTAATTGGGTTACTTTATTTTGGATTGGAGAAGCAGCCTTACTGTTCTGGATTGCTCGCACAAAACAAGTGGCTACTTATGAAAGGATTTCTTACGTACTCATACTTCTGGCATTTATGAGCATTGCTCAGGATTGGTATGTAGCTTACGAACGTAGCCAACTTGAATATGGCGATATTCATATTCGCTCCATATTTAATATTCACTTCTTAAGTTCCATGCTTTTTGTTGCTGCTCTAGGCTTTATTACATGGTTTAAAAACACGAAACACCCGTCGGCATTGGGAGAGAAAAACTGGTTGAGTAGAATATTTTCGGCCATCATTCCTGCTATTTTATTGCTGTCTATTTATCTCGCTATCCGTTTAGAAATTTCCAATTATTTTAATCAGTGGTACATTAATTCGGCATTAGAAATAACAGCGGATGGAAACTCGTATCCAAGCACGTATAAGGATGGTGATATTCGTGATTTCAAGATGATCTGGGTACTCATTTATAGTTTATTGTTACTTGCCTCTGTATCCTTTCTAAATATGAAAAGAATTAAAAGTAAACTACTTGGGTATGTTGGATTCAGTTTTAATATAATTGCAATCTTCGTATTTTTAACACAAGGTCTTTATGTACTTAGTGAATTGCGTGAAAGCTTTCTAGATAATGAATTAACTTCCTATTTTGAAAGTGGAGTTTCCAATATTGGTGTACGTTATATAGCATTTATTTTCCTCGCATTAATTGTATTTGTTACACGAAAATTTCGCGTCGAGCATTTTAAAAATCGTTTTTTGAAACATCTCTTTAGTTTGGTTTTACACATAGTTATACTATGGGTTTTAAGCAGCGAACTACTACACTGGCTAGACATAGCCGGAAATAATGCAGCTTACAAATTAGGCCTTAGTATTTTATGGGGTGTCTATTCTTTATGGCTCATAGTTTTTGGTATCTGGAAAAACAAACAATACCTTCGCATTGGTGCAATTTCGTTATTTGGGATTACGCTTATCAAACTATTCTTTTATGATATTTCGCACCTTAACACTATTTCAAAAACCATTGTATTTGTATCGCTTGGAATTTTACTTTTAGTTATATCATTTTTATATAACAAGTACAAAAATAAAATTAGTAATGACGTTGAAAATGAATCGTAACCTATTTTTTCTCTTATTCGTATGCTCCATTAGCTACGCACAAATGGAACAATACAATTATAAAATGGAGCTTGATGGAATTACTGATCCCTGGCATAAAATTACGCTACCAAATTCAGTATTTGAGCAAGTGAACAACTCTCTTTATGATATACGAATCTTCGGAATAAATGCCAATAACGACACCATTGAAGCCCCATATCTACTAAAACGTAAAACTAAAAAAACAGAAGATATAGTCGTTAGCTTCAAAAAATTGAACGAGACTTATACCAAAGGGAACTATTACATCACTTTTGAAGTACCGTCAGATTCGTCCATCAATTTAATGGAACTTGATTTTGAACAAGATGATTTCGATTGGAAACTTAAGTTGGAAGGAAGTCAAAACAATAACGAATGGTTCGAGATTGTTGACGACTATCGCATTTTATCCATTAAAAATAAAATAAGTAACTATAAATTCACCAAAATTTCCTTCCCCAATTCCAAATACAAATATTATCGTATTCATATAAATACTTTAAAAAGACCAAAGTTAATTAGTGCAAAACTTGATCTTCAAAAATCAACACCAGCAAACTACAGAGTCTTCCCAACAATCGACGTACAAACCAATAACAATCGTTCGACCAAGAAAACCAGTATAGAAATAACCTTGGAAGCTCCCGTTCCCGTTAGTCATATTTCTCTAGATATACAAAACTCCTTCGATTATTACCGCCCTATAACAATTCAATATCTAACGGATAGTATAAAAACGGAACAAGGATGGAAATACAATTACCGAACACTCCGCAAAGGCACTTTAAGTTCTATGGAGAAAGATGGTTTTGCATTCGAGAGTACAATTCTTCAAAAAATAAAGGTAATAATCATCAATAATGACAATGTTCCATTACAAATCAATTCAGTAAAGGTAAAAGGATATGTGCATGAGATAGTTGCCCGTTTTAGTGAACCCGCAAACTATTACCTTACCTACGGAAAAAGAAACCCCGTAAAACCAAATTACGACATCGCAAAATTCGAGAATTCTATCCCGAAAAATTTAACCACATTGACACTTAAAGACATGGTATCCATACATAAAAAAAATATGGAAACAACGGAACCTCTTTTCAAAAACAAACTCTGGTTATGGGTCGTTATGGGAGTCATTATCTTAGTGTTAGGTTGGTTTTCGATTAAAATGATTAAACAATGAAACTACTCCTCACTCATATAAAAGAACTATTGCAAGTTCGTAACAATCCTCCTGCCAAAGTGAGTGGCACCCATATGAAAGAACTCCCAACCATTAAAGATGCTTGGCTTTTGTTCGAAAATGATATTATTGTAGACTTCGGAAACATGCAGGATTTGGGAGCTGTTTCGGCCGACAAAACCATTGACTGCGCAGGAAAAATTGTATTACCCACTTGGTGTGATTCACATACGCACATTGTCTACGCTGGAAATAGAGAGCAGGAATTTGTGGATAGAATCAACGGATTAAGCTATCACGAAATTGCAGAAAGAGGTGGTGGTATTCTTAATAGTGCTAAAAAATTGCAGGATACTTCGGAAGAAGATTTATACAGCCAATCTGCAAAACGACTCAAACAGGTAATGAAGCTGGGAACTGGCGCCATTGAGATTAAAAGTGGCTACGGACTTACCACCGAAGCTGAAATGAAGATGTTACGCGTAGCCAAAAGACTAGCACAAAACTATCCTGTAGCGGTAAAAACAACCTTTTTAGGGGCTCATGCGGTTCCTTCGGTATATAAAAATGATAAAGAAGGGTATCTAGATTTGATTATTAACGAAATGCTACCAAAAATTGCTTCGGAAAAACTGGCCGATTATGTAGATATTTTCTGCGAGAAGGGCTATTTTTCAGTAGCAGACACCAATCGGTTACTTACAGCGGCAAAACCCTGTGGATTGATTCCTAAAATTCATGTAAATCAGTTTAATGCCATTGGAGGAATTGCTGCGGGAGTTGCCCATGGCGCATTAAGCGTTGATCATTTGGAAGTAATTACCGAAGAAGATATTTCCGTCTTGCAGCAAAGTGAAACAATGCCTGTTGCTCTTCCCTCCTGCTCTTACTTTTTGAGTATTCCATATACTCCAGGTAGACAAATTATAGATGCTGGACTGCCATTGGCACTAGCAACCGATTATAATCCAGGCTCCACCCCAAGTGGTAATATGAATTTTGTGGTTGCTACGGCTTGTATAAAGATGAAACTCACTCCAGAAGAAGCAATCAATGCTGCCACGATCAACGGTGCCTATGCCATGGGATTAAGCGATACTCATGGTAGTATTACCAGAGGAAAATCTGCTAGTGTTATTATCACAAAGGAGATTCCTTCTTATGGATATTTACCATACGCCTTCGGAAGTAATCTGATTGACACTATCGTGATTGCAGGAAATATAATTTAATTCATTTGAATCACTATTTTTTAACAAATCGAAGCTAGAATTAGAAAAACAACATTTACTTTTGGTCTTTCAATTTATAATTCCATTCAAACCACATAATACCCATGCAACATCAACTTATAGAATGTGTACCTAACATTAGTGAGGGATACGATACTGCTAAAATTCAGGAAATCGCTCAAACCGTCGAAACTGTTGACGGTGTAAAGCTATTAGATATAGATGCAGGTAAAGCCACTAACAGAACTGTAATTACCTTCGTTGGATCACCAGAAAATGTCATTGAAGCTGCCTTCCGGCTTATAAAAAGAGCGTCCGAGTTGATTGATATGAGCAAACATAGTGGTGAGCACCCTCGTTTTGGTGCTACCGATGTGTGTCCTTTAGTGCCTATCGCAAATATTAGCATTGAAGAAACTGCAGAATATGCTCATAAATTGGGTGAACGTGTAGGTAAAGAATTAGGGATTCCAGGATATTTCTATGAAG
>JAESTG010000292.1 GCA_016763715.1 Flavobacteriaceae bacterium | reverse complement strand
TTAAAAATTTTATGATTAAACCTCGCGATTAGCATCCCATCCTTCTAGGTAATCGGCAACCGCTTTTACAAATTGCCCACCCAAAGCACCATTCACCACTCGGTGATCATAACTATGAGACAAGAACATTTTATAACGGATACCTATAAAATCGCCTTCTGGAGTTTCAATGACTGCTGGCACTTTTCGGATAGCACCTAGGGCTAAAATCCCTACTTGAGGTTGGTTAATGATAGGAGTTCCCATGATACTTCCAAAGGTTCCCACATTTGTTACCGTGTAGGTTCCGCCTTGAACATCGTCTGGTTTCAATTTATTATTACGAGCACGACCAGCTAAATCATTAACAGCTTTGCTCATTCCAACCAAATTTAGTTGGTCTGCGTTTTTAATTACGGGAACAATCAAGCTTCCATCGCCCAAAGCAGCAGCCATTCCTAAATTGATGTTTTTATGCTTAATAATCTTATCTCCATCTATTGAGATATTTATCATTGGGAAATCTTTGATAGCCTTGGCCACAGCCTCCATAAAGATAGGTGTGAAGGTTAATTTTTCTCACTCTCTCTTTTGATAAGCGTCTTTTATTTTATTTCTCCAGTTCCAAATATTGGTGACATCACACTCAACAAACGATTGCACGTGTGCACTTGTTTGTATACTTTCCATCATGTGATGTGCGATGAGTTTCCCCATACGCGTCATTTCAATAATCTCACCTTCACCATTCACAGAAACAGTTTTAGCTGCAGCCACCTTAGATTCTGGCGACGTTGACGCTTGACTGTGAGAAACCGCTGCTTTGGCGATTGTTTCAGTTGGCGTTGGTTTATTTCCTCGTTGCTCTATATAAGTTAACATGTCATTTTTGGTCACACGCCCTTCTTTACCCGTTCCAACAATAGCGTCCAACTCACTTTGCAAAATACCTTCAGCAGCAGCCATGTTCTTTACTAATGGAGAATAGAATCGCTCACCATTACTTTCAATGGCAACTTGAGTAACTTCTTTAGCAACTACCACAGTATCTTCTACCTTAGTGATTGCCTCAATGCTCGGAGTATTTTCTTTAGTGGCTGGTTCTACAACTGCCGCATCACCTTCAGTTTCTATTACAGCCATCGTCTGACCAACTTGCACAACATCATCTACTTGAAACAGAACTTCCACTAAGACCCCATCAACTTCACTGGGAACTTCGCTATCCACTTTGTCTGTAGCAATTTCCAATACCGCTTCATCTGCTTCAATTGGATCTCCTATATTTTTTAGCCAGTTAGTGACGGTTGCTTCCGCAACACTCTCCCCCATTTTTGGTAATTTCAATTCAAATCTTGCCATAGTACTACAAGTGGTGTTTCAATTTTGATGCAAAATTAGTAAAAAATGCGCTGTAGCATTTACTATTCTGTAAAAAAGTTGTGTTTTATTTAGAGGAAATTATGAATTTGATAATTATAATTTCCGAACACTTCCTTTTTGATCGCTTTGATCGCTGCCAATTACAAAATTACATCCTGGCGGCTTAATACGAAAGCTGTTTTGTTTGTTTTTGCGCTGCTGCATCACAGAAAATATTTGTTGATAGGACACATAGTCTACGTCAAAGATGCATAATGTATTGGTAAAAAGGGCATTCCCCATAGCTGTCTTGGATCCAGAACGCACTGGGATATCATAGATTTCTGATAATTTTTTCAACAAAGCAATACTTTCAGTAAAAACCAAAACTTTTTCTGTGTATGGAGCAATTACTTTTTTCTTACTCTCTTTTCTTCTTCGGAAGGTTTTGGCTACCATCACACCAAAATTCATAAAAGTGTGTTGTATAAAATTACTTCGGAAGTGTTTCTTGTAAAAAATACGCATCGCACCATAAAACCGATCGAGATAGGCATTATCCTTCTGGGTACTTTCTCCTTTATAATGAAGCACACATAGGTCACCCAAATAGTGATTTTTGTAACCTGCTTTTATCAATTTATAGGACAAATCAATATCCTCACCATACATAAAGTAATCTTCATCAAATCCACCAACCTCATTATAAACACTTCGTTTCATTAACATAAAAGCCCCTACAAGAGTATCAACTTCCCCCATTCCTCTATCGTTCACATGGTGTGCATAATAGCCATTAGTCCCTTTTGTCCAACCCACCAATTTCAATAACGAGCGCCAAGGTGTTGGAATATTTCGTTTGCTTTCTGGAAGGTAATTTCCAGTTCCATCCATGAGATAAACACCTAAAGCCCCAAATTTTGATTGTTTTTCAACATATTTCAAGGCCTTCAAAAAAGTATCTTCGGCAATAGCTGTATCTGGATTCAGAATACAAACATACTCTCCTTTCGCCACTTCTACCGCCCTATTATTTGCTTTGCTGAAACCAAGGTTTTCTTTGTTCTCCAATAGTGTTACATGAGGAAAACGTTGTCTAACCATATCACAACTATCGTCCTTCGAATCATTATCGGCCACAATAATTTCGGCATCAATACCGTGCAATGCTCGTTCCACACTTAGGATGCTCTGCTCAAGAAAAAAGCGAACATTATAATTGAGTATGATGATAGATAACTTCAAAGGCTTAATATTTTTTTAGGGATGATTCGAATGGAATTCTATTTAGGATACTTCGACCCAAAGTCACTTCATCTGCATACTCCAATTCATCCCCAACAGAGATTCCACGTGCAATGGTCGTTGTAATGATATCACACCCTTCAATCTGTTTAAAAATATAAAAATTGGTCGTATCTCCTTCCATGGTAGAGCTCAATGCAAAAATAAGTTCACTCACCGAATCATTTTTCACCTTCTCCACCAAGGTAGGAATATTCAAATCGCCAGGGCCAATACCATCCATAGGAGATATTTTCCCACCAAGCACATGGTAATGCCCTTTAAACTGACTCGTATTTTCAATGGCCATCACATCGCGTATATCTTCTACCACACATACTAATTTCTCCTCGCGATTGGGGTTTGCACATATTTCACACAGCGAACTGTCTGAAATATTATGACAATTTTTACAGAAATTAATTTCTTCACGCATTTGCCGCAAACTATTGGATAGACGCAGAGTTTGGTCTTCTGGTTGTTTTAACAAATGCAACACCAACCTCAGAGCCGTACGCTTCCCAATTCCAGGGAGTTGCGACACTTCGTTTACTGCATTTTCTAATAATCTTGAAGAAAAATCCATAAGTTTAAGTGGGGAGCAAGATAAAAAAAATGCTTCAGTAACTATGATAGTTTGCTGAAGCATTTATTCCGAAGAAATAAAAAAGATTATTCCTTGATTATTCGTTTGGTAATGGTTCCTAGACTAGAATTGATACGGACAAAATATAATCCAGTGTTCAAACTTGAAATATCGACTGTATGCTTGTTTTCAATCATGACATCGCGTTGCAAGATTACTAATTTGCCAGCAACATCAAACAAACGGATGTCTACCTCTACCGCTTCTTTCAAAGCAATAGTGATTTCGTTGGTGGCAGGGTTTGGAACAATCTTTACCAAATTTGCGTTGTTCACATCGTCTATTCCTGCAATAACCACCTCTTGCAATGGAGATGACCAAAGGCCTCTTCCGTAGGTAGCGGCATATAATTTACCGTCTACGGTATTTACTTCCAATTCATTTACGATTACGTTGGGTAAATTATTACTATAAGGTAACCACTCACTCATGGTATCGTCTATGTAAAATATTCCATAGTCCATACCAACATATAAACCATTTACACCGTTATCATCCCAAGCGATAGATAGTGAATCAAAGTTGGGGAGATTCAATCTCATATCGGTCCATGTTTGTGCTCCATCTGTGGAAACTTTCACTTTAGAACCACCTACAACTGCTACTGCAATTCTATTTGGGTCTGTTGGGTGTACTGCCATAGAATTGATAGAACCAGGAGTTGGCATTTGGATCCAATCTGTTGCTCCACCGTTTTCCGTTTTATACAAAATGGAAGCTCTTGAGGTATACATAACACTGTTATCTGAAGGAGCAATTTTCATTTCATCTTGGTTACCACCTAAATTTTGAGAAACAACGATCCAACTACTCCCTTTATTGGCTGATTTATAAATGGCATTGTAGCCTACATATATTGTATTTACAGTTATTGGATCCTGCTCAAATGGCGTAACCCAGTTTCCGCCTCCTGGACCTGGCTCGCTCAAACCTGTTTGTGAACCAGCCGCATTATCAGTTCTGTATAATTGCCCACCTTGGCTTGTTCCGTACATGGTGTTGGTTGTCGTTTTATCTACAAAACCTTCCATTCCGTCTGCTCCTAACCAGTCTATCCAACCACCTGCTTCGGTATAAAAAGAACTACCATTATCCTGAGAACCGCCAGTCACAACAACATTGGCAGTTTGCGAAATCCCAATTTTATAAAATTGACGAATCCCTAGTCCCGAGGTAAGGTCTTCATAATAGTCGGCTGTTAAGTTTCCAGTATCGGAAGCTTTAAATATTCCTCCGTCACTACCTACATAAAGGTCTGTTCCAATAAACTCTAAAAGATCTACATCGGCATGGTGGTATCCAATACCTGCATTTTGAGCTGCGCTTGGAATCCAATCGGCTGTGCAAAGAAAATCTACACCTCCATTTAATGAGCGCCAAGTAAGCACTCCTGCAATATGAACCTCATCTGCATCATTTGGATTTACCGCAACGTCCATATCTCTTGGAGCTTGTCCACCACTACCAAACCCAGCTGTATCATAGCCGAAATAATTTCTTCCAGAATGATCTAATTCAGTAAAGGAATTGCCTGTATCCGTTGACTTATAAAACCCGCCAAACGACCCTCCGTTTGCCTCCAACACATACACTACTGTATCGTCGTCTGGGGACACACCTATCATTTTTGCTCCTGAATCAAATCCAGTAATAGTGGTCCAATTAACACCTCCATCTGTAGACTTATGAACATCAACTCCCGATGCAAATACAATACTAGTATCTCCTGGTTTGAACTCAATATCATAACCTCTTGTATCACCTGCCACTTCCGTCCAAGTCGCCCCTGCATCATCACTTCTAAAAATTCCAACATTTTGTGATGCTGCAAACATAATGTCTGTATTAGTAGGGTCAATCAATATTTTATTAATTAATGAACTACTCATATCGGCCAACTGTGTCCATGTTCCTCCAGCATCCTCCGACTTATAAATAATCCCTGAACTAGATCCGAAGAAGTAAGTATCAGAATCGGTTGGATCAATAGCCACTGAATAAGCTCGCAAATTGGTGAAGAAATCACCTAGTTGCTGCCATGTACCTCCACCGTCTACAGTTCTCCATACGCCACCTGTGTTTGCGCTAATGATAATATGATCATTATTG
>JAESTG010000291.1 GCA_016763715.1 Flavobacteriaceae bacterium | reverse complement strand
CCTCATGGAGGTGGAGGACCTGGAGTAGGCCCAATTTGTGTAGCGCCACAATTGGTTCCTTTTTTACCCAACAATCCAATTGTTACAACTGGAGGAAATCAAGCAATTACTGCTATTTCTGCAGCACCTTGGGGAAGTGCACTAGCCTGTATTATTTCATATGCATATATCACTATGTTAGGTGAAAGTGGCTTGAGAAAATCCACCGAATATGCTATTCTTAACGCAAACTATATCAAAGAGCGCCTCAAAGGATCTTTCGATGTATTGTACGCTGGAGAACGTGGCAGAGCAGCCCATGAAATGATTGTGGATTGCCGACCTTTTAAAGAACATGGTATTGAAGTTACCGACATTGCCAAACGTTTGATGGATTATGGTTTTCATGCACCTACGGTTTCTTTCCCAGTAGCAGGAACCATGATGATTGAACCAACGGAAAGTGAAAGTATGCAGGAGTTAGATCGTTTTTGTGATGCAATGATTTCCATTCGTAAAGAAATTGATACTGCTTCAAAAGACAACCCAAATAACGTTTTGAAAAATTCACCACATACTCAAATGATGGTGACCAATGATGTTTGGGAATTTCCTTATAGTAGAAAAGAAGCCGCTTTTCCAATGGAATATATTCCCGATAATAAGTTTTGGCCCTCAGTACGAAGAGTTGATGACGCTTATGGAGATAGAAACTTAATCTGTACTTGTGCTCCTATTGAGTCTTATATGGAAGCATAGCTAATTGAGCAAAATTCAGTGAAATAACTACAAAGAACCATTGTTTTTTACAATCTCAGGACGGGGTCAATTTAATAACTCTTCATTTCTAAATTTAGTTATTTTTCAGAAAAAAGCTTATACTTGTCTTCTTAAATAAGAGTCAAATCACTTCTGTTAAAATTTTAATTGTATTTCTTTTGCTTCCTATGGCAATTCTTGCACAGGTGGCGAATGGTTTTAGCTATGAACCAGCCGATTTATCTTCACTACCCAAATTCTTGGATAATATAACTCAAAAGAAGATATTTCAGTATCAAGGAAATTACAAAAAAGAAACGGCTGAATATTGGCAAGAAAAAAGGTTAGACATTCTTGAAAATATAAAAGACAGTCTCTACATTTTTGACGAAAGAATCGACAGAGGGTTAAAAAAAATCCTCGCCAATATTTATGCGGCGAATCCTGAAATAGATTCGGTAGATTTTCGCTTTTTTATTAATACCTCACCTGTACCTAATGCATCCTGCCATGGTAATGGTATCTATGTAATCAACAACGGGTTGTTTTCAATTATTGAAAGCGATGACGAATTAGCTTTTATCCTATGTCACGAAATTGCACACCATTTACTAAGGCATAACGATATTTCAGTTGAAGAATATTTCAAAAAAATGGGGTCAAAAAGCTTAAAACAGAGCGTTCGAAAAATCTCAAGGAAGCGACATGGTAAATTTTCAGCTGCACAAGGGCTTCTTAACGACATTCAGTTAAAGCTGACTAGAAAATCGAGAAAAGCTGAACTAGAGGCCGATTCATTAGGACTTAAGTTATTTTTGAAAACATCCTATAATAAGGAGGCGATATCAGGGATAATGGGAAAACTGGATTTTGACGAAAAGGCCGTTCTAAATTCCAACATCAATCTTAAAGCACATTTCGATACCAAAAACTATCCATTCCGTAGCTCATGGGTAAAAAAAAGCGACCCAATTATTTTCAATATTACAGAATCTGCCAATGATTATAGTCTTAAAAAAGAATTAACGAAGACGCATCCTAACATACCTGAACGGATTAATATTCTAAGTCTAAAAATGGAATCAATTGAGAATAATACCACAACTATATCTACGAAGACCGCTGAAATTCTTAAAAAAAGAAGTGAGAACCACCGTTTCAAAATTGCCATAGATAACCTATACTTAGATGTTGCTTTGTACTTTACTATTTCTCTTTATCAAGAAGAAAAGATTACCAAACAAGAACTTAATCTCCAACTGGTTTTAGTGTTAAAGCTACTCTACCTTATGAAAAAAAATCACATTCTCGGGAAATTTGTTCCACCCACCAGTCCATTTTCTCAGGAAAAACAAATAAACAAAGTGAGACACTTTATTCATAACATAGAGCCAAAAAACATCAGAAAATTGGGCTATTGGATTTGCAAAGAAAATGAAACCTCCTTTACAAATGAAGAGGATAAAGACAATCTTTACACCTTTTTTCAAAATTTGAATTCAACCAAATAACCCTATTATGAATAAATTTTATGTTTTTCTAATCCTTTTCTCAATAACAGCGTTAACCTATGGACAATCTAAAAAATTGGCCCAAATTGGTGAATTCAGTTTAGAAAATTCTGGGGCAATTATGAATAAAGAAAGTAATGTAGACGGATACTACTTTTTTTATTTAATGGACAAACTAAAGAAAGGAAAATCAGGATATGGCATTCAAATATTGGATAAAAATCTCAATGAAATTGCTTTCAAAAAACATATAGCCGCCAAAAATACCTACCTAAAAGCAAGTAAATACAATGAGAATGGGGTCATGTTTGCCTTCGAAAACTCGGAGGAAAACAAAATTAACCTAGTCGTGTTTAACAAGGAAGCAAAAAAAATTAGATCCAAAACATTTCAACTAACTAAAAAAGAAATGCTATGGAATTCCGTCTATTCAGATGGTATGGTAAGTATGCTTTCCGCTATTCCCAATAAAGGTTTCCTATTCACCAGAATGAAAGACCATAAAAAACATGGATATGCTATCACATATATTCCAACCTACAAAAATACAGAGGGAAGGTGGCCTAGAGGGTGGACTTATAAATCTCCTCCAAAGGCAAATGAGCTTATTATAGGAACTCCCATCGAAGTAAATGAAAGGTTCGTTGTAGTTCTGGAGCATAGGAGACCAGGTCTGTACTCAAGAAAAACTCGCTACGTTGTTAAAATTTTGGATGCAAACACTGGAAAGGAAATTGCCTCCCGGGAAGACGATGATGAAATCCCTAAATTCATAACCAGCGCCTTTTTAAATACGGAAGACAACTTAGTCCTAATGGGTGAATATTATGACATTGGAGACAATCCAATTAAAGATAAAAGTGTAGGACTTTTCATAGAAACAATTGATAGTACCGGTAATTCAATTAAAAAAAACACCGCTAGTTGGGAAAATGACATTGATCCTTATTTAAAAAATGTGAACAAGGAAGAAAACGAATATATTTTTTTCCATAAAATGGTTCCAATGAGTAATGGAAAGTACTATGCAATTGGTGAAAAATATAAGAAAACAGCCAGCGTTGGCGGTATAGCCCTTAAAATATTGACAAGAGGAGCTGCATCTGGATCGCAATTGACGATTACAGATGTTTTGATTTTCGAATTCGACTCTAATTTCAAAATTACAAACATCTCACAATTTGAAAAAGGAAAATCGAATGTCCCCAGTGCTACTGACCTAGGTAGTCCTCAATTAAATGCATTTATGCTAGCATCCATGGAAAGTTTTGATCATAAATACACCCAAGTCGACACCGAAAACAATAGGTTCTATAGCTGTTTTATCGATTATGAAAGACTGAAAGGAGAGAAGAACAGAACCGCATTTAAGACCATCATTTACGACGTAGGTGAATTTTCGGAAGACAAAATATTTCTGGACAAAAAAGGAGTCATCACCAAGGTATTTCCTGGTAAATTGGGACATGTGGTAATTCTCGAATATAATAAAAAAGAAAAATCCATCGCCTTAAGAATGGAAAAACTCAATATTGATTAAGTCAATTTATAGTAAAATCGGTTTTCAAAGCCAGCTTTACTTTTTTGTAGAAAATTCGTTTTTCAACAAACTTATATCAAACAGATATGGGTATACCTCTTTGATTTTGGAACCCAACTCTCTCGCTCCCTGCTCAGTAAGATGAGAAGCATCGAAATATAAGAACTTTAACCTTTCATTTGATACGATTTCAAATTGATCCAGATTATCTCCTCCTTGAAATTCAAGAAGGTCAATAAAGTGGATGTTATTTTTGCTATAATAGGGTCTTCTAAATTCCTTTTTAAGCCCTTCGTTGATACTTTCCTTTAATTCCTTTTGAGCAAATTTTTTGGCATATTCGTTAATTATATCTGGTATTACTGAACCACTAGAACGTATAATTTCTGGAACCTGTTCTTTATATACCATTTTGGGACCAAAAACAAATACTGGAGCACTGGTTCTTTTTCTTACTTCTGAAAGAATCAATCTCAAATTCTCAATATCTAATTTTGGCCAATGATCATGCAAATAAATAACTTCTGCTTCTGCCCAATTCGTATTCTTCAAATTATTGGTGCGATTGGTCAAACAGTATTCTTCATCAATCTTTTTAAAAGGCGTTCCAAAATTATAACACTTTCCAGATGATTGCAATGAAGTTATTTTCGAATCTAGCCCATTATAACGCAAAGCGTAAATTAAATCTATGGCGTGAGAATTCCCTAAAACCAATACATGGCCTTTGCCTGGAATTCCTTTGAGTAAATTATTTTTAGACTTTGATTCTTTCCAATACTGCTTTCTGTTGGCGAGTATCTCTTCCTTACTCATATACAATTCTCTTGAGTATCTAGATGGAACCCCTTCCGATTTCCAAACGAAAGCAGCGCAAATACATAAAATAAAAACAGCACTTGGTACCACAACCCAAACACGATCCATCTTCATCTTTTTACGCTTCGGATATCTAAATGTATTTTCAATGAAATACCACATTAGTAATCCAAAACCAATTGAAATGATACCGAGAACCACTTGTTGCATTAATCCAAATTCAGCCAAGGAGACATATTTATAATAAACCAATATCGGCCAATGAACCAGATAGATTGAATACGAACTCTTACCTATCAATTCCACTACCTTATTTTTCAATAACCAACTCATAGAAGGTGCTTTCCCTGCATAAATTATTAGCATTGCACCAACGCATGGAATAAGCGACAAAAGCCCTGGCATTCGTGTTGTACTATCAAAAACAACAGCTGTATATAATATAAGAGCCAATCCTAACAAAAACAGGAATTCCTCCCCCATCCGATACTTCTTCAATGTAAAAGGCTCCAGCCAAATACAAGATGCACCCAGCAAAAATTCAAACATTCGAAACGGGATCAAAAAGAAAACAGCATCGGGGTGTGAACTAACATACAGTTCACCCAAAACAACTGAAACTATAACGAACAGGGTAATTACAATCAACAAATACTTCCGAAGAAATTTAAAAAAAAGCGTGAGTAACAACGGCCAAAATAGATAGAACTGTTCTTCCAAAGACAAGGACCACATGTGTAATAATGGCTTAGTTTCACTATTTACATTGAAATACCCCGACTCATTCCAAAAAAATAAATTGGAAAGAGAGATAGACGAAAACAATGTGGACTGCCCTAAGCGCTCAAAATTTGACGGCGTTAACCAAAAATAACCAGCCACTAAGACCAATAAAAGTGTTACTAGCAAAGCTGGGAAAAGTCGTCGTAAACGTTTGGTATAAAACTTTAAAAAGGAAAAAGTTCCTTGCTGTAGGTCATTAAGGATATTTCTACTAATAAAATACCCAGAAATAACTAAGAACACATCCACTCCTAAAAAACCACCTTGCATCCAATCAAAATCCAAATGAAAAAACAGGACTAACAATACTGCTAGAGCTCTCAATCCATTTAATTCTGGTCGATATTCTTTGGATAATTGAGGTAATTTGAATTTCACTTACAAGCTTAATTATATGGTTTTAATTCGCGGCAAAGTAACTCAAATTTAAAGCAATAAAAAAATCAAAAGACAAGTGTAAATATACGCCCTCCATCAATTTGCGATTATTTTTATTCAAGCTAAAGACCTCAAAAATTTTAGCTATTATACTAAATAAAAGGTTAAAAATACATATTCATCAATTTTCAGTAGTTATTAAGAATAACTCAAATCATAGTGATTAACTAGGATAATGTTGTGTTACTAACTGGTATTTGGTTATTTTTGACAAATTTTCAGAAGAAATGAATAGCATCATTACAGGCATTGGGAGCTTTATTCCCAGCGAAGTAGCAAAGAATGAGGGTTTTGAAAATAGTGATTTCTATAATTTGGACGGATCCCCTTTTGGGCATGAGAACTCGGTGATTATTGAAAAATTCAAAGCCATCACAGGCATTGAAGAAAGACGCTATGTTGATAATTCTTTAAGCAATTCTGATATTGCTTTCTATGCCGCTCAAAAAGCAATTAATGATGCAAATATTAATCCTGAAGAACTCGATTATATTATTGTAGCTCATAATTATGGAGACGTCAAACACTATGTAGAGCAAAGTGATACTGTACCTAGTATTGCTTCTAGAGTAAAACATCTTCTAGCCATTAAAAACCCAAAATGTGTTGGGTACGATATGCTCTTTGGTTGCCCAGGATGGATTGAAGCCACCATACAAGCTAACGCCTTTATAAAAGCTGGAATAGCAAAAAAATGTTTAATCATTGGTGCCGAAACCTTATCGCGGGTTATCGATAAACACGACAGAGATTCCATGATATATAGTGATGGTGCTGGAGCGGTCATTTTAGAAGCAACTAATGACGAAGGTGGTATTTTAACGCACGAAAGTGGAACTTATGCTTTAGACGAAGCCCACTATATTTATTTTGGCAAAACCAACAATCAAGATATAAACGGTAATCGTAGG
>JAESTG010000290.1 GCA_016763715.1 Flavobacteriaceae bacterium | reverse complement strand
TGTAAGAGGAACTACCTTGAAAAAGAGTATTTTAAAAATGCTCGACCGATTAAACCCTAAGCAAATAGTTGTTGTTTCTTCGGCACCACAAATTCGGTATCCAGATTGCTATGGAATTGACATGGCTCGACTGGAAGATTTGGTTGCGTTCAATGCCGCAAGTGCCCTACACAAGGAACGTGGTACCGAGCATGTTATTGAAGACATTTACCACAAGTGTAAAAAACAACTAGCGTTAAAGGATAGTGAAGTAGTTAATTATGTAAAGGAATTGTACGACCCATTTACTGATCAAGAAATTTCCGACAAGATTTCAGAAATAATTAGTGACAATAATATAAACGCAAAGGTGAAAGTAATTTTCCAATCGGTTGACGATCTTCACAAAGCTTGTCCTAAAAATTTAGGTGATTGGTATTTCACTGGAGATTATCCAACAGAAGGAGGAAATAGAGTAGTGAACCGTGCATATGTCCATTTTTTCGAAGGGAATCCAGCGAGAGCATATTGAAAACTAGTGTTAAAATTGGTGAATTCTGACATCAACAATGCGTTTCGTCGAGAATAGAAAACACTTTATCCAAAAGTAGGAAAAATCTGCAAAGCGTATACAATAATCTTTTATATTTGTTCTATACCATAGCATAAGTAGGTTAAGTTCATGGTAAGATTGGGGCAAAAAAGGTAAACTTCTCGTTTACCTTTTTTATTTGCACTTAATTTAAGTAAGGATTTCTTGTCTCAAATACAGGACGATAAACAGGAAACCATTATTTATAGTCTGACGAATATCTTGCCCGTTGTTTTTCCAATTTCCTTTTTATTTTCTTGTTTCTCTTTTGTATAATCGAGGTTCTATTCAAACTATCAAACTCAATGTTTTAAAGCACTGCTTTTTCAGATATCTAAACAAAATATATCTAGGACATTTGGTGTGAACTACTTTCAATTATTCAAAACCTCATCAATCTTATTAATGCTACCTCTAAATTCTATTGAACTGGAAAAAGGCTAATTTTTCATAAAATTCTCAGAAAATCACCAAAAAATCCGGGCTAATATGCTCATTTCTTGGACTGTTAGTGCTTTTCAACGAATAAAGAGGTGATTGGTCTAAAAAATTATTTCATCCGCACTATAATCCTATATATTTGACACATACCATAGCATAAGTAGGTTAAGTTCATGGTAGATTTGGGGCAAAAAAAGGTAAACTTCTCGTTTACCTTTTTTTATTGACATAAACTCAAAGGGTTGTAACTACACTCAAAATGAGTAAGCCAATTTAGGCATATGATATTTTTATGCTCCTTTTATTATTTTTCCAAAATACAATAAGGTAATGGGCGATTTTCGATAAAACAAAAAACCCACTTACTGGAGTAAGCGGGTTTAAGTCATTGAATATTAGTAGTACTATTTATTTGCCGCATATCTAGCCGACACTTCGTCCCAATTGATTACATTGAAAAAGGCATTTACATAATCTGGTCTTCGATTTTGGTAATTTAGGTAATAAGCATGTTCCCATACATCCAACCCTAAAATAGGAGTTCCTCCACAAGTTACCCCAGGCATCAATGGATTATCCTGATTTGGCGTTGAACAAACATCTACTTTTTCTCCTTTATGCACACACAACCAAGCCCATCCAGACCCAAACTGTGTTTTCGCAGCAGTAGAAAATTTTTCTTTGAAAGCATCAAAACCTCCAAAGGCCTCATTAATAGCATCTGCCAATTCTCCAGCTGGAGTGCCACCTCCGTTAGGCGACATAACCTCCCAAAACAAACGATGATTATAATAACCACCTCCATTATTACGAACAGCTTTATTACTCATGTCTAAATCGGCTAAAATAGCCTCAATAGATTTTCCTTCGTTTGGAGTGCCAGCAATGGCTCCGTTAATATTGTTAGTGTATCCAGCGTGATGCTTCCCATGATGGATTTCCATGGTGCGGGCATCTATATTTGGTTCAAGCGCATTATATGCGTATGGTAATGTTGGTAATTCAAAAGACATAGGATCAATTTTTGGTTACTAATAGTTTGATACTTCAAAAATACAGATTATAAATGGTTTCTTTTGTTATCGAATCTATAAGATTTTATAGTTGCATAGACATTCTTAATAGTATCTTTATAATTCTCAACCGTTATTCTTTTGAGTCATTCGAATTCTTTTACTATTTACAATGCTTCCGCTGGCAGCGGAAAAACATTCGCGTTGGTAAAGGCCTATTTAAAAAAGGTAATTACACACTCCCACAACGGCTATTATAAACATTTGCTTGCCATAACTTTTACTAACAAAGCTGTGGCAGAGATGAAGATTCGAATTATAAAAACGCTCGTTGGTTTTTCTGCTGAAATGATTCCGTCTAGTGATCAAGAAATGCTCAGGCTCATGGTTAAAGAAACTGGCTTGACTGAAGAGAAAATACGTCATCGCGCTAAAGGTATTCTAAAACATCTTTTGCATCATTATGCACATTTTAGTGTGGAAACGATAGATCATTTTAATCACCGACTCATTCGCACTTTCGCTAGGGACCTCCACCTTCCTCTACATTTTGAAGTAAGTTTAGATATGGCGCAGCTTATTTCGCAAGCTGTAGATCAACTTATTGATAAGGCTGGTGAGGAAAAAGAAATTACCGATATACTTTTGGAATTCGCTTTACAAAAAACCGATAACGACAAATCTTGGGATATTGCTATCGATTTAAAAAAAGCGGCCATGATGTTGGCTAATGAAAACGATGCGAAACATCTGAATGGATTAAAGGGCAAATCGCTTTCAGATTTTCTTCTTCTTCGGAAAAAACTTATAGAAGCATCTTCAAACCTAGAGACCTTAATCAAAACTGAAGCTAACGAGGTCATTACTCATCTTGAAGCTAACGATATTCCTCACAACGTATTTTCAAGAGAGACGCTCCCCAACCACTTTTTAAAATTAATGGAAGGGAATAATAATGTGTATATAAATAAACTACAGGAATACTTAAAAACAGGTGGCAATGCCTTATACAAAAAAAATACTCCTCCAGATATAAGCACATCCATAGACAGTATTACTCCATATCTTTTGGAAATGTATCTGCAAATTAAAAGTAGGGTTTCTCAAGTACAATTGATTCAAAACATCTTAAAAAATCTGATTCCCTTAGCCACTGTCAACTTGGTAAATCAAGAACTTCAGAAAATAAAAGAAGAAGAAAATATCCTTCCTATCAACGAGTTTAACGCCCTTATTTATGAGCAGATTAAAGACCAACCTGCACCCTTTATTTATGAGCGTTTGGGAGAGCGATATCGTGATTTTTTTATTGATGAATTTCAGGACACCTCACAATTGCAATGGAATAACTTAATTCCATTAATCGACAACGCCATTTCACAATCTTACGAAGGTGAAGAACCAGGAAGTCTATTGATAGTTGGAGATGCCAAGCAAGCTATTTATAGGTGGCGTGGTGGGAAACCCGAGCAATTTATTGATTTGTATGACGGTGCAAACCCATTTTATGTTTTGGAAGATAAAACGGTAGAAAATCTCGATACAAATTACCGAAGTCATCGAGAGATAATCCAATTCAATAATGCCTTTTTTAGCTTTGTTTCAAGGTATTTTGGGAATGAAACCCATCAAAATTTGTACACTGTTGGCAATCAACAAAAGCAAAACTCAAAGGTTGGGGGTTATGTTCACATAGAATTCGTGTCAACAGAAAAGAATTCCACTCTAGATAAAAAAATAATCGAGGACCCTTTCTCAATAAAAGTACTACATGCCGTTAAGGAATGTCTAGGCTTAGGGTATAACAAAAATGACATTTGCGTACTAACTAGAAAGAAAAAAGAGGGAATCCAAATAAGTGAATTCCTCCTTGAAAATAAAATCCCTGTTATTTCTGAAGAAACATTACTCTTAAAAAACGCAGCCGTTATTCAATGCTTAATTCAGGTGTTACAATTAAGTATAACACCTCAAAACGAGGAGGTCAAAATTCAATTCTTGACTTTTTTACATGACCATTTAAGTCTATCCGACAAAGGGTTAAGCCAACACGAATTCTTTCAAAACCATATCCATGAATCGCTTGAGGTTCTTTCTGAAACACTAAAAACCTACTCCATAGATTTCAGTTTTATAGCCATGCAACATCTCTCACTTTTCGAAAGTTTGGAGTATAGCATTGAACATTTAGAATTAGATAAAAAGGCCGACTCTTTCCTAACTAGTTTTATGGACTTGGTCTTTTCTTTTTCACAACGCTCCATGGCTGGGAAAAATTCCTTTCTTGCTCATTGGGAAAGTGAAATGGATCGCGCAAGTATTTCAGAAAATAAAAGTACAGATGCCGTAAAAGTAATGACAATTCATAAATCGAAGGGGTTGGAATTTCCTGTTGTTATATTTCCATATGCGCATTTAGATATTTATAGAGAAGAAAAGCCAACGGCTTGGTACCCTTGGAATGAAAATGGCTTTGATGAACTATTAATCAATTTCAATAAAAGCGTTGCAGATTATGGTGAAATAGGGGTGAAAATGTTCGCCCAAAGAAGAGACCAATTGGAATTAGACAACCTCAATTTACTGTATGTTGTCTTAACAAGAGCAGTAACGCAACTTTATGTGTTTGCTAAGCAAGAAAAACCAAAAGACAGTCCAACCACATATAGCGGATTCTTCACTGCTTTTTTGCAAGACCAAAACCGATGGGAGGATAGCATAACTTCCTACACCTTTGGAACTCCCACGACCAAGGATCCAGATATAAAAAAGGATACAACCCATAGTCTAGAAGTTCCCTATATTGTTTCTTCCCCAAGTTCTCATAATATTAAGGTAGTAACTTCAGAAGTGAATCATGGAGAAAAGGAAAACGCAACCGCGATTGGAAACCTGCTTCATGATACCATGGCTCTAATCGAGACTTCTGAAAACATAGATGTTGTACTTTCAGATCTCAAAATTCAATTGGCGAATGAACCCAGTCTTTTTTCAGAAATAAAAAACATGGTTACTCGTATTGTTGCGCATCCTGGTTTAAATCATTTGTTTCAACCTTCAGAAAAAATTTACAACGAACGGGATATTATAACGCCTGAGTGCATTCTTCGTCCAGACAGAATCAATTTACATCAAAACAATACTGTAACCATAGTCGACTACAAAACGGGAGTTGAAAAAGAGGTTTACCAATTTCAAATTAACAGCTATGCCATGGCGCTTCAAGACATGGGGTTTACAGTTAAAGAAAAGCTCTTGGTTTACTGTAACCATGATGCCATTTTGATAAATAAAACTTAAATTTGACTTTGAAAATTATCTCTATAAAATTAACAAAATGTACGGAAAGATAAAGCAACACCTTCAGCAAGAATTAGAAGAAATTAAAAATGCAGGTCTGTATAAAAAAGAGCGAGTTATTACCACTCTACAAGATGCGGTGATTAAAATTTCAACTGGAGAAGAAGTAATCAACTTTTGTGCTAATAACTATCTCGGACTATCTTCAAACAAAGAGGTGATTCAAGCCGCTAAGGACGCCATGGACACACACGGATTTGGGATGTCTTCCGTGCGTTTTATTTGTGGAACTCAAGATATTCACAAGGAATTAGAGCAAAAAATAGCAGATTATTATCAAACTGAAGATACCATATTATATGCTGCTGCTTTTGATGCCAACGGCGGGGTTTTTGAGCCTCTTTTAAGCGCTGAAGATGCAATCATCTCAGACTCATTGAACCATGCTTCCATTATTGACGGGGTTCGCTTGTGTAAGGCGGCTCGATATCGCTACCAAAACAGTGATATGGAAGACCTCGAAAAACAACTTATTGCAGCCAACGAGAATGGGGCTAGGCATAAAATTATCGTAACCGATGGTGTGTTTTCAATGGACGGCCTCGTTGCTCCTTTAGATAAAATATGCGATTTGGCTGATAAATACGACGCTATGGTGATGATTGATGAATGTCATGCGGCAGGGTTTATTGGTAAAACTGGACGTGGAACTTTAGAAGACAAGGGTGTTATGGATCGTATAGACATTATAACAGGAACTTTGGGTAAGGCGCTGGGAGGAGCCATGGGTGGATATACGACAGGCAAAAAAGAAATTATTGAACTTTTACGACAACGTTCTAGACCCTATTTGTTTTCAAACTCCCTTGCACCGGCCATTGTAGGTGCTTCTATTAAGGTATTCGAGATGCTTTCCAACGATACTACTCTTAGAGATACTTTGGAAGCAAATACAACTTACTTCAAGAATGGAATGAAAGAAGCAGGATTAGATATCATTGATGGTGATTCTGCTATCGTACCAGTAATGCTATATGACGCTAAACTATCACAGACAATGGCAGACATGTTATTGGAGGA
The DNA here is from genome assembly GCA_016763715.1 of Flavobacteriaceae bacterium. Next base: position 973 of record JAESTG010000290.1, on the reverse strand, counting down.
AGGTATATATGTTATTGGGTTTTTCTACCCCGTAGTACCCAAAGGAAAGGCTCGTATAAGGGTACAACTATCTGCCGCTCATACTAAGGAGCACCTAGATAAAGCTATCAATGCTTTTAAAAAAGTGAAAGAAAAACTTGGTATATAATCGTCTAATAGACTGTATTTATTCTTATTGGGCTTTGTATTTGCAAAAAATTTAATAGATTTGCTTTTGTTAATAAACTTTAACAAGTTACTTTTGTTCTGTTAACACTTAAAATTAAATAATCGAATATGAAACATCTTAACAGTATTTTGGCTGCTGCGCTCTTTATTTTTGCGATAGGAGTAGCAAATGCACAAACGGAAAACAACCCTTGGCTTATCGAAGCTGGTATCAACGCTGTGGATACTTGGCCTGTTGGAATTACCGAAGACGGAAGATTTCCTTCTGTGATAGGTGAGACCCAATTAAAAGGAGAATTATTTGACGAATACTTCAACGTAAATGATCACTGGAATATATTACCTTCACTTTCAAGAATTTCTGTAGGTCGATATATTGGTAGTGGATTTACTTTTGCTGCTGCTGGATCTATTAACAAAATAGATAAAATTGGAACATATGAAGTAGACGACCTTACTTATTATTCTGCAGATGGTGAAATTAAATATAGCCTTAGAAACCTTATCAGTGGTCCTGATGGATGGTTTGATCCTTCCTTAGGTATTGGTGGTGGTTATACTTGGATTGATGATGTTGGGTTTGGAACTGCTAACGCACTTGCTAGTGTTCGTTTTTGGTTAGGACACAATGTTAACATTAACTTCCAAAGTACTTATAAGCACGCTTTCGAAGATGATTATGGAGTAAAACATTTCCAACATTCTGTTGGTATTGGTTTCCAATTCGGAGGTAGAGATACAGATGGTGATGGTATATATGACAAAGATGACGAATGTCCAGAAACTCCTGGCCTTCCAGAATTCA
>JAESTG010000023.1 GCA_016763715.1 Flavobacteriaceae bacterium | reverse complement strand
GAGGCTGAAGGAGATGGCGAAAACAAAGACAAGTACTTATTGAATTTAGCCAATATTAAATACAAACAAGGTTCTTATAAATCGGCATTTAGTACTGCAAAAAGTGTTGGAAGTGGCGAGTATAGAGGGGATGCCTTAGTAATTTGTGCAAATTCAATTGCGGCTACTGCAAATAGTTGTGGAGAATCAACTTTCGCAAGAAAAGCAAACTATTGGTTGGCGAACGATTATATCAAAAAAGCAATTTCTGCAGGTGCAAAAGGTGTGAGTAGTAGTAGTTTCTTGAAAAATGCACCAGATTCTAACCAAGCGTTTAATGAAGGTATTAGTTCAGGATCTACAGTTACATTAAGCTGTTGGGGAGAAACCACTACAGCAAGATTCTAAAAAATAGGTGATCTGAATTACAGATTGATTAACATAAAATATTTAAGCATTCCCGTCATTTTTATGATGGGAATGCTTTTTTCTTGTGAAAATGATTTAGGGACAATTAAGGAAGTAACAACTACTCGGGATACGCCAGATGAAATCGTGAATGACATGCATACACTTTATTCAGATTCAGGTATTGTAGTTTACGAAATGATTGCAACCCGAATGGAAAAATTTGGAGAACCGAAGAACATACGATTATTTAAAGATGGATTTCAAGTCAATTTTTTTAAAGGAAAAGATTCCGTTGTCTCGAAACTAACTGCGGAATATGCAGAGATTCGAGAGAAGGATAATGTAATTATCGCTCGTAATAATGTTATCTTTACCAACTACGAGAAAAACCAAACGCTTAAAACGGAGGAGCTCTTTTGGGACCAAACTGCGAAACGGATTAGGACAGAGAAATACTTTGAGGTGATTGGAGAGAAAACAACCGTAAGCGGATACGGATTAGATTCAGACGAGACATTTACGAATTATAATATGCATAAGGTAAGTGTCGAAACACAAAATACGAACAATAACGATTCAATAAAATGAGCAGTTTAGCAAAAGTAAATTCAGTTTTAGAAAAATTTTGGTGGGTACTAACAGCCGTGAGTTTCATCATGGTAGTTGTGTTTTGTTTCATACAAGGATGGGATAAATGGACCTTTTATTTTATCGTACCAGTTGTAACCACAGTAATGGCTTTAATGCGTCGTTTTTTAAGAAAACGCTTAGAAAAAAGTGAAGCGGAACGCGATCAAAATAATGCCGCGAAATAATCCAAGCAAATTCATTTCAATTTTTGTAAAAGAGGGATTTTTTTCTTGTCTTTAGTCTTGTTGCGGCTTGAGTTTTTACAATGAATAGTGGGTGGACAATTATTATTGACTGAATTTGTTCAGGATACAGTCCTATATCAAAACGAATGGATTGGAACAGATGACTTCCGTCCTGGGGGCGAAAAATTTAAGTTGCTGAATATTATCTCTACGCCTCACGAAGCTAAAAACTCCTCACAGTACTTATTATTTTTGACTAAAGTAAAGACTAAGGGCTATTTCAAAGCTTTCACAGAAAACACTTTACGCGATTTTCCAACTTCTCCGTATAAATAAAAGGTCGCTGGATCAATTTGATAATTGAGCCTTGCACGCAACATAAAATTGTTGTTAGAACCAACGATTGGTCCACGAGAATGTACGCCGTCTTGACCAATTTGCACGCATGAAATTTGAAAACGTCTATTATTTGACATTGTCGTATAATTAAAATAATCATTCACCGCCAAATCATTATTGCGCTCTGTATCATTAAAGAATAGGTATACTTCATTGTTAGCATTCATTACAGAGAATGAAGAGAAATAGCCGTAATCATTTACCGTATGTTGAAACTTAGGAATACGATCGCTCCACATATGGTTGCCATTTTCATCAAAATACGCCGCTATAATGGAGTTATAATTATAGTTCTCAGAAGTTGTGGTAATGTTTGTTCTAGGATCATAATTTCGTTCGGTATATTGATAAAAATGTTCACCTAAAATAAAGTAGGGATCATCTTCCAATATAATTAAGTCACGCAGCTGAATATTTTCCAATTCTTTGGTTTTTTCAATACGCCTAGCGTCTACAAATTTCTCAAAAAATGAACGTTTATATTTATAATAGTTTGATCCAATCAATTTTAAATCTTGCCCAATTTTTAAAGAAAACACACCGTTTATTGTTTGATTTCGCGTTTCGTTAATAAATCCGCTAATAACCAACTCCTGGCTTGAATTATAGTCCATTGCAATTCCGTTAATCCAGCGATTTTTTAAGCGCAAATCAAATTCCTTTAAAAACTCCTTTTGGTGATCATAAGCCCACAAAGAAAACTTACTATTAATCAAATCAGTACTGTTCTCGCGGACACTGCCTGTTCCAGCTTCAAAGCCATAATCGCAAAGAATGTAGATTGGTGCATTTTTAGAATAAAGAATATTTTCTATAGTTAGACTTTGCAATAAATTTGGTGATTTAACCTCTGTTCTCCACCCTGTTTTTCCTGTGTTTTCTATTGTTTGTAAACCAATAATCTGCTCAAAATTATTGAGAAATTTATTATGTGTTACCAATAAAAACCCTTCTTTTTCAACCGATTCGCTTAAATAATACTCTTCATCCAATTCTAGTGTGTCCACAACGCGGTGATCAATGCGTTCACCATATTCATTAAAAATCTCCAGATAAACCATATTGAATTTATCCTTCAATCCACTTACAGTTGAAAAAAGATAGAGGTTATTATTCTGGTAAAAGATTTCATTCGGCTCATTATAAAAATCACTATTAATGACACTGAATAAATCTTTAGAATCAATTAATTCTAATGTATTGGCATCCATTCTTCGCAACGTTAATTCCTGCTTTTTACGATTAATGGCTAAATAATCTACTAAAAAAAGAGTGCTTTCGCTTTGACCTATAAATCCTGAAAAATTACTTTTACGCTGTGTTGTAAATGATGGTCCAATGGTAGTTTTGCCCAAACGAGACTCATCTTGCTGCGCAAAATTGTGCAGCGAAAACCAACTTAGGATGAGACAAATTATTAATTTCATATTAAACTTCTTTCCTTTAACGCAATGGCGCCATTTTTATTGGCCAATTGGCCTCAAGCAGCATCAATATCTTT
>JAESTG010000289.1 GCA_016763715.1 Flavobacteriaceae bacterium | reverse complement strand
AAAATGAAATAGGCAATTCTACGGTTTTTTTGTAGAGAGCATTACGCAAGTCTTTTAGTACTCCATTCCGAAGAAAAGTAATAAAATACATTGCCAAATAGCGAAACAAGTTCTTCAACAGAAACAATACAATAACTAAGGTAATAACAATGATAAGTGCTTTGGAGGCATCGTCTTGAGCATATTCCTGAATTTGCCAAGACATATAATCCTTTCCATAGCTAAGTACATCAAGTATTCCTGTATAAATAGGTTCTTGCAGCACTTCTTTGTCCTCTTTCTGTATGAAAAGAACATCGAGCATAGGAATGAGAGCTACAAATGATAAAGCGCTAAAAAAAGCGTAAAAGACGTTGCTAATAATGTTGAGAATACCATACTTTTTATATGGTAAAGCAAATCGAATTATTTTCTTGAAATAATGCATTAATTGAGGTTAAAGTCTTTAGTGATGGCGTCTATTTTGGATTGAAGTCCAGCTTCGCTTGCTCCATTGACACTTATGTAAAATTTAATCTTCGGTTCTGTACCACTTGGGCGAGCTGCAATTTTACTGCCGTCTTCTGTATAATAGATTAAAACATTTGATATAGGGATGTCTATTTTTGAAATGGTTGCTTTCAAAACATCATTAGCCTTACCACTTTGATAATCTTCAATGCGGATTACTTTACTTCCAGCTATCGTCGTCAAAGGATTATTTCGAAGGTTTTTCATCATTTCGGAAATTTCTTCAGCTCCTTTTTTCCCTTTTTTAACTATGGAAATTAATTGTTCTTTATAATGTCCATACGTTCCATAAATCTCTTGTAGATATTGGAAGATACTACTATCATTAGCTTTCTTTTGAGCGGCAATTTCACAAGCTAAAAGAGTGGCTGTAACCGCATCTTTATCTCTTACAAAATCTCCAACCATAAATCCAAAACTTTCTTCACCACCTCCTATAAAGTCTTGTGTAGGAAAGTCTTCAATCATTTTTGCAATCCATTTAAAACCAGTAAGGCCTTCTTTGTATTCAACATCATAACTTTCTACCACTTTTCGTAACATGGGGGTAGAAACTATGGTTGATCCCATAAACTGCGTTCCGTTAAGTAGCTCTTTGTTCTTGTAATATTCTAACAGAAAATGAGATTTAATAATCATCGCCTGATTTCCATTTAAAATTATCAATTTCCCTGATGCATCACGAACGGCAATCCCTAAGCGGTCACAGTCGGGATCTGTACCAATTACGATATCTGCACCTTGTTTCTCGGCAAGTTTCATAGCCATTTTGAGTGCTTCGGGCTCTTCTGGATTTGGTGAAACAACAGTTGGGAAATCACCATCTGGCTTTTCTTGCTCGGCTACAATGCTTACGTTTTTGTATCCAGCCATTTCCAAAACATTCGGCACCATAGTAATTGAGGTTCCATGCAAAGAAGTGAACACAATTTTTAAGTTGTCTTTGGCAGATTGAGTTGTACCAAAACTTCCATTATTAACAGATGCTTGGGCAAAAGGGATGTCAACCTCAGTATCAATCATTGAGATTAGACTTTCGTTAGCTTCAAAAGCAATATCCGTATAATCAACTGCATTTATCTCAGCAATAATTTCACTATCCTGTGGTGGCACTAATTGTCCTCCATCTTGCCAATATACCTTGTAGCCATTATATTCTGGTGGATTGTGTGATGCGGTAAGTACAATTCCACAGTGACAATTAAGATGTCTTACGGCAAAAGAGAGTTCGGGAGTAGGGCGTAAGTCAGAAAAAAGAAATACTTGTATCCCATTCGCAGAGAATACTTCGGCAACTAATCTTGCTAGGGTATCGCTTTGGTGTCTACAATCGTAGGCGATAGCAACTTTTAATAGTTGGTTTGGGAATTGCTTTTTTAAATATTGAGAAATTCCTTGGGTGTTTTTTCCAAGTGTATATTTGTTAATTCGATTATCACCAACTCCCATAATACCCCTCATCCCACCTGTGCCAAACTCTAAGTTCTTATAAAAAGAGTCTTCAAGAGTTTCAGAATCATACGCAATTAAATCTTGGATTACAGTATGTGTTTCAGTATCAAAAAATGGAATCAGCCATTTGTTAGCTTTTTCTAGTATAATAGGGTCAATGTATCTCATAACTTGCTTAGAATGTGCAAAAGTATAGAAAGTAAGTGATTTAATACATAATTGTTACCGTAGTATTACGATTTAGAGAATTCGAGTTCAGAATAAATTGAGTTGAAGTGTACAATAACTTTTGTTCATCTACTAAGCAAAAGTTTAAATCTCGTCTTTTATTAAGTAGTGTTTTTGCTCTTTTTTGCTCCTCAAAATTAATTCGCCTAAGAATCCAGCAATAAAAAACTGACTTCCTAAAATCATAGCGGTTAAGGAGATGTAAAATTGTGGGCGATCTGTAATTAATCGTCCAGATGGGTTAATAAACAGTTTGTCAATTCCTAAGTATAAGGCAAAACAAAACCCTACAAATAACATGATGGCTCCCCATGCTCCAAATAGGTGCATAGGTCTTTTTCCAAATCGAGATAGGAAAGAAATAGTAATTAAGTCTAAAAACCCTCTTGTAAATCGTTCCATTCCAAATTTTGTAGTCCCATATTTGCGTGCTTGATGTTGCACTACTTTTTCGCCAATTTTTTCAAATCCAGCGTTTTTGGCAAGTACAGGAATGTACCGGTGCATTTCACCCGTTACTTCAATATTTTTGACGACTTCATTTTTATAGGCTTTCAAACCACAGTTAAAATCATGTAATTTAACTTTAGAAGTTTTTCGTGCTGCAAAATTAAATAGCTTCGACGGTAAATTCTTGCCTAAAAGAGGGTCGTATCGTTTTTTCTTCCAACCTGAAACAAGGTCATACCCTTGGTTGATAATCATGTCATATAATTCTGGAATCTCTTCAGGGTTATCTTGTAGGTCGGCATCCATGGTTATCACCACCTTGCCTTGTGCTCTAGCAAATCCAGCGTGTAGTGCTTGAGATTTTCCGAAGTTATTTAAAAACCGAACACCTTTAACACTGCTATTAGATTTTGAGAGGTTCTGTATTACCTCCCATGATTTATCTGTACTTCCATCATCAATAAATAGAATTTCATATAAAAAACCATTGGACTGCATTACTTGTGCAATCCAATGGTGTAATTCATTGAGTGATTCTTCTTCGTTTAGAAGGGGAATAACGATGGACATGTTCATTAATTTTTAGTGTAAAGGACGTTCTCTCTTAAAGATAAGCCCAGAAATTAGGGAGTATATGAATCCGAAAAAGGCACTCATAATAATCCAAAATGCTCCACCAAAAAATGGGTTTGACATTTTTTCGACGATACCCATTGTCATGTCTGCTTGCTCTTCAGTCATATTAGGGTTATCTTCAAATAACTTAGCGCGGGTAACTTCCATTATTTGAGCTGCATAATCAGGTTCGATAAATGTGACGAATATTATATTGTAAATGGCATATATAATACCTCCAATAACTGCTGCAGTGACTCCTACTTTTAATGCTTGCCCAAGAGTTAAAAATCCTCCATTTGCTTTGCGGTATGCATGAACAGTATAACCAATAAGGATTGGGTATAGTAGATAGTAAAGATGCATTGGCCATTGAACTCCATCCAAAAGAGCTCCTGTTGCATACATTCCAGCCATTATAATTAGTAAGATTCCACCGATGATAAGACCAGAGTTAAGAGCGGTTTTCTTTATTGGTGCATTTTCGTTGTCCATAATTTTTTTAATTTTTTAGTTCGGGTGGTTAGTAAACAAAAGTACTAAATTGTTACGGGACTAAACTTTTATTTTAAAATTTTGAATAAACTATTGCTCATTTCTAATTATTCATTAAATTTGCACACTTAAAATTGAGGAGTACAATAATAATTTAGACCATGAGAAAAGGTATACACCCAGAAAATTATAGATTAGTAGCTTTTAAAGATATGTCGAACGACGAGGTCTTTCTTACAAAGTCTACTGCCAATACAAAAGAGACTCTTGAAGTAGAAGGAGTTGAATATCCTTTGGTGAAATTAGAAATTTCAAGAACTTCTCACCCGTTCTATACTGGTAAGTCAAAACTTATCGATACTGCAGGACGTATTGACAAGTTCAAAACTAAATACGCAAAATTCAAGAAAGAAGTGGTTGTTGAAGTTAAGGAAGAAGAATAACCCTTTTTATCACATTATAATGAAAGCCTTCGAGAAATCGAGGGCTTTTTTTGCTTTTGTGGCTATCGTATATCGTGCTCGTAAATCGTATATTTGTGAGACCAATTGTATAGACGAACATGAATTATATCCTTTTCGACGGAAACGTACGTGATCAATTATTACCTTTTACTTATACACGCCCAGTAGCGGATATTCGAGTGGGGATTTTAACCCTCAGAGAGAAGTGGGAGAAGTACTTAGGTTTTGCTACCACAACGGTTACCGAAGATCATTTAAGCGAGAAATGGCCTATGGTCGAATTGGAGACAAATATTTTAATTAACGCTTCTTTTTTCCCTACGGAAGGATTGGTTGAGATGATTGAAAAATTATCTGAAAATGAGGCTATATTCTACAATGACGAACCTCTTGCTTTTTTCTCTTCGGAATCACAAGAGATAGATTTTGACCAGTTTACAATTACATCTTATGAGGAAGAAGATGTACTACGCATTGAAAACACTTGGGATATATTTTCTAAAAATCATGAAGCTATTCGTCGTGATTTCGATTTGTTGACCCAAGATCGTACTTCTTTACCAATTCCAGAAATGACCGTTGCATTTAACGAGAACGATATTTTCATTGAAGAAGGAGCCAAATTACCTCTTTGCTCTTTAAATGCTGTAGATGGTCCTATATACATTGGCAAGGACGCTGAAATAATGGAAGGAGCTATGATTCGTGGTCCCTTTGCTTTATGTGAAGGTGCTACAGTGAAAATGAGTGCGAAGATTTATGGCGCTACCACGATTGGACCTTATTCGAAAGTAGGAGGGGAAATTAATAATTCAGTGATCTTCGGTTTTTCTAACAAAGGGCATGACGGCTTTTTAGGAAATTCAGTAATAGGGGAATGGTGTAATTTAGGAGCAGATACTAATACTTCAAATTTAAAAAATGATTATTCTCCAGTGCGAGTATGGGACTATGAGACAGAAGGGTTTGCCAAAACAGGCTTACAGTTTTGTGGTCTGATGATGGGTGATCACAGTAAATGTGGTATCAATACTATGTTTAACACGGGAACCGTTGTAGGGGTAAGTGCCAATATCTTCGGAAGTGGTTTTCCTCGTAATTTTATTCCAAGCTTTAGTTGGGGAGGAAGTGCTGCTATGACCACTTATAAAACAGCAAAAGCCTTTGAAGTGGCCAAAGTGGTTATGGCAAGGCGCGATGTTGAGTTTGACTCAATGGATAAGGCTATCTTGGAATATGTTTTCGAAACATCTGCCCAATATAGAAGGGCATAGACTTTTTATTGAAATCCAATTGGTTTAAGAATGCTCAAGTCAGATGTGCGCCAAACATAGAGAAACAGCAGAATAATCCCTATGGTAATTAAGAATACTATCAATCTTAATCGTATTCTCTCTTTTCTTTCTTTTTTTCGACGGGCAAACTGTTCTTTTTGAAATAAAGCGAAGCTATGACTATTCATTACTTTATGATCGTCTAAATCTTGATAAATACCGTTTCTTTTTGTGTCCTTTCGGTCATAAATTGTCTTACGCTTGCCCTTTT
>JAESTG010000059.1 GCA_016763715.1 Flavobacteriaceae bacterium | reverse complement strand
TTCCCATTTTGGAATCGACGTATAAAACAAGCTATTAAAACAAACACAAACCAAATATTAAACACGACTAATTATGAAACTACCAATGTATTTTAATCGAATGTTGAAACTATTCGTATCCAAACTGAGCATTTTTTGCTTTGCTTTAGTTGCGTTGATGCTATTTTCTTGCAATGAAGGAGGTGATTATGCCAAAATACCAGCTCCAGTTGATTTTTCACCAAACATTCCTGTAGATGTGGACCCAGCACTTCAGGATAAACTGAAAGAAGACCAAGCAATTTACCAGTTGAACGAGGCTTTTAATATGTATAGTTGGCAGACATTTGTTGCTATTCAATGGCCTTTAGATGAGAGTGGTGCTGCGAAGCCAAATTTTACAGACAAAGGAACTTCAGCATGGTTAGGATGGAAAGAAGCATTTCAAGTATATCGAGCCGATGGACAGAAGCCCGCCCCTTGGGGAGCTCCACGAACTGCTTCAGGATTAGGTCTTCCAACTCATTTGCTTAATGATGCTGGTTCTCGAGTGGTGCTTTCTGGAAAAACTCCAACACACCCAAGTAATTTTAATATTGCCGATGAAGTAGATCAAGCTTTCGCAGGGGAGTTATTTGATCAGAACGGGAATCTAGTGGTGTACGAAGTTTTAATGAACAAGGAGGAATTTGACTATGTGGTTGATAATTCACTTTACAATATCAATGGGCAAATCAATTATTCTGAAAAAAATGACTCGATTGCCAATTTTCCGAAAGGGAATTATGAAAAGAATGAATTAGGAGCCATAGAGATTAAGTTTGCCTGGAAAGTATTGGAAGCGGGTGATATTAAAGAACGGTATTATAGAGATGAAGGCTATGTTATTGGCCCAGACAACGTCCTTGTTAAAAAGGATTTGGGGATGATTGGGATGCATATTAGCCAGAAAACCCCAACTGGTAAACAATGGGTTTGGTCTACTTTTGAACATATCGATAACTTAAGACAAAATGTAATTGAAAAAGACGGAAAGAAAGTAGTTATTCATCCAACGTTGCGGAACCCTGACTGTGAGATTTGTCCTGCCAATTTAGATTTAACCAATAGTTTAGGTTATGAATTTATAGATGACAATAACCGGCCTTATTGGCTTGTGAAAACATTGAGCCCTAACAACAATGCAGACACAATAAGCACTAAATATTTTGCTCCTACTAATATTAAAAAGACACAGGTAAAAAGAATGGTTGATATTCCTGTTCGTGTAGCAAATATCAACAAAATGATGCAGGAATATTTCAAACAACAAAATAGTGTTTGGCAGTATTATGAGCTTATTGATACTCAATATCCGTTAAATCAAAATATATTACCTGCTCCCAATTTAGCTTCAAATTATGTGTTGCCAACATCGGTCACTAATAAGCCTGGAGGAGACCCAAACATTGCACTTTTGACCAACTTAACGATGGAGACTTTCTTTCAAATTGGAGGACAATCGGCTTCCAACTTAATGGAGGGAAATCCAGCTTCAGATATTGGAATATTTGGTACAGAGAGTTGTATGGGGTGTCATTCTAGTGCAGGTATTTACGACGCATACTATTTCCAAAATAATACGCTCAAAACGAAACAAGCAGGACAAACATCGGGAGATTTTAGCTGGTTGTTAGGGAAAGCACAATGGAACCAAGATTCCATTCCCACTAATAATAATTAAGTGGTTTAGAAATTACTTCTGCCCCGTTTAAAGCGGGGTAGTGGTTTTTCTTCGGAATTAATTAAAACAATGACTTCAGCATGAAAACAAATACAAATAAAATAGCCTGTGATTGCAGTTGTGGTTCTTCAGAAGTGATAAAGCCAAAAGGTGCCAAAAGGATGAGTTTGCTCAACATTGGTACTGGTGTCTTGTTTTTTCTATTTCCGAAATGCCCTTTTTGTTGGGCTGCGTATGCTTCTTTCTTTAGTTTTATTGGCTTGGATACGGTAGCCTATAATTCGAGCTGGAAGTTAATTATTCTCGCTATTTTCTTGGTGGGTAGCCTCTTTGTTCTTTGGAAGCATTACCGTAATAAATCATGGCTTAACATCATTCTTTACACAACTGGCTTAGGTCTTTTACTGGTCACTTACTATCTAAATTTCAGTCAGACTTGGTGGTTGTATATTGTGGCTGTTTTGATGTTGTTGAGTAATCTGAAAATGCAAAAAATGAATCAACGTTTAGGTTTAGAGCCTTTATCATAGTTAATCTACCAATAACTTTATTGAAATATTTTGTCCATGTCCTACATTTGGGATATTACCAAGTGTGAGTTTTTATTTTTAGAATAAGCTTTTATATATAACTGTATTTGGCTTTGAATTATAATAGGCTCTTGCAATCTCTTTCATTGTATTAAGTCTGTATTTTTGCATATTCTGTCTGTCTTCATATTTCTTAAGCATTAAATTCCATTCTTTTCGTTCTCTTTCATCTACCTTTCCAGCAGTACTATTAATCAACTTTTCTGCTTCATTAGCGCAGGAGAACTTACATCAATAAAACTTAACGTGTATAGTGCTGAGCTAAATTCATTATTTGCTATTTTCGATTTAGCTTTTAATATATTTTGCTTGCACATTTGTTTTTGATAGGCATTATATGCCTCTATTGATTTATCTTGAATACTTATATAACATTCGGTGGCTTCTCTTGGGATGGAAGATAACAATGCAATGGCTTGCTGGTACTTTTTTGTTTTAATAAGAGCGTCTGAATCTCCAATGATTTGAGCGCAATTATTTCTATAATAGGTTAACATTTTAGTTTTACCATTATTGATAAATTCTTTTAATTTTTTATCTGACAAGGATATTTTTGAAATAGCATTTGCAATCGCTTTCTCCTTAGTATGCCCACTGCCTTTTAGAGATTTAGAATAAGTTGAAAATATTCTTTTAGTACTATACTGCTGTATAAAAAGATTAAATTCGACTTCTATTACCACTAAGTTTCTCATTCCTTCTATTATCGATTCATCAAAAATTTCAAATTTTGGATAGATTAAAAATTCATTTGAATATCCTTTTCCTGAGATTCCATTACTTGCAACAATATGTTGAATTTTAGATTCTATCTTTGAGAGTGATTTTTGAGTTAAGAATTCTGAATTATCGGGTAGTATAACTGATAAAGAGATACTATTAATCTCCGTTTCATAATCTTGTGCGATACCTGTATGCGTCACTATTATGAGTAGTATTAGTATAATTTGTTTCATCATTGCTATTGTATTATTATGTTAATTTTACCCGAACCTTCCATGTCAGTTTTAACAGCCAATCCAAGTATGTTTTTAATATACTTACGTAAGGACCTTGCCACTTTTGAAGCTCGATAATTGTTTCCATTATTATCTTTTATTGGAATTCTAAAATCATCAATTATCATTTCACTTTCGCTAATACCTTGGATATGAAAATTATTTTTATATGCATTTTCATCAAGCCGATCTTCCATAAGATCTGAAATTAAATCTCCATCTGAACCAATTTCTGAGTCCATGTTATAATCAGAATATTCATTAAAGCCAATATTGATTCGTATTGATCTTCCATTTTTAACAATCTCCCCAAATTTTGAATTTAGTGTGTTTAAAAACTCTTCTGAGCAACTCTCTGTAGCTTTTTGAGATAGTTTAGCGATATCATCTGTATAAAACTTACCAGATTCCCCAATTTTATTTGAAAGGGATTGTCCTGTAAAAGAATCATATCCTTGTAAAATTAATTTAACTGAATTACCACTACTTGATTTTTGCACAAAAACTTCTACTTGAACATATATATCTGCACCAGACAAACGGATAACTTCTGCTTTTAAATCTGTTTTTTTATCACTTCCAATGGCACTTTCTTTAAGTGCTATCTTTAATGTTCCAACAAAATCTTTTGTTGTAAAACCCCTATTGTCAAAAGCTTCTTTAACTTTTGTAATTGCGATTCTTTTATTAAAATCGTCTTCTAAAACAGTTCTAATATCCTGATTCTCTTTTGTAAATGGAATCACCATAATTGTCGGTTGGACTGTCTCTACTGATTTCTGTGCTTTTAAGCTCAAGCTAAAGACAATCATTATAAAAAATATAAAATATTTTTTCATAGTCATTAAATTAAAATCCAAATTTTCTGATGA
>JAESTG010000288.1 GCA_016763715.1 Flavobacteriaceae bacterium | reverse complement strand
GTTACACCAGGAAAAGGAGGACAAACACATCTTGACAGACCCGTGTTTAACACGGTACAAGAAGCTGTAGAAAAAGTAAATGCCGATACAACAATCATTTTTGTGCCACCAGCCTTTGCTGCAGATGCAATTATGGAGGCTGCAAATGCTGGCATAAAAGTAATCATCACTATTACTGAAGGAATCCCAGTAGCTGATATGATTAAAGTTGCAAACTATATCAAAGACAAAAAATGTCGTTTGATAGGACCTAACTGTCCAGGTGTAATTACGCCTGGTGAAGCAAAAGTTGGTATCATGCCTGGTTTTGTATTTAAAAAAGGCCGTGTTGGAATTGTTTCTAAGTCAGGAACCCTAACTTATGAAGCTGCAGATCAAGTGGTAAAACAAGGTTTAGGAATCACTACAGCTATTGGAATTGGTGGAGATCCAATTATTGGAACTACAACAAAAGAAGCTGTTGAAATGTTAATTAATGACCCAGAAACGGAAGCTGTTGTTATGATTGGTGAAATTGGAGGTCAATTGGAAGCAGATGCTGCAAAATGGTATAAAAACAGTGGTAGTAGCAAACCAGTTGTTGGTTTTATTGCAGGAGAGACAGCCCCAGCAGGTCGTACTATGGGACATGCAGGCGCTATTGTTGGAGGAAGCGATGATACAGCACAAGCCAAAAAGAAAATTATGCGTGAGTGTGGAATTCATGTGGTAGATTCTCCTGCAGAGATCGGAAAAAAAATTGCCGAAGTTTTAGGATAAAACTTTATCTAAATAATAACATCTAAGCCCTGTCAAATTTAACGGGGCTTTTTTTATATTTGAGCATAATCCATTTCAGCTTAATTATTGATTGGATTTATGCACCGAACAATGTAAATCAGCATAATACGCAAATAAGATATGAAACTACTAGAAGGAAAAACAGCTATAATCACTGGAGGAAGTCGCGGTATTGGAAAAGGAATTGTAGAAATTTTTGCGAAACATGGAGCCAATGTAGCATTTACATATAACTCATCGGAAGAGTCGGCCAATGCGGTTGCTGCCGAAGCTAGTAAAGAAGGTGTTAAAGTGATTGCCTACAAAAGCGACGCTTCAAGTTTTAGTGAGTCACAAGAATTAGCTGTAAAGGTGTTAGAAGACTTTGGTAGTATTGATATTTTGATCAACAACGCTGGTATTACAAAGGATAATTTATTGATGCGTATTTCTGAAGAAGACTTTGATAAAGTAATTGAAGTGAACTTAAAATCTGTTTTTAATATGACCAAAGCGGTACAACGAACCATGTTAAAGCAACGTAGTGGGTCTATTATTAATATGAGTTCTGTAGTTGGACTTAAAGGGAATGCAGGACAAACTAATTATGCTGCTTCTAAAGCAGGTATCATTGGATTTACGAAATCTGTTGCCTTAGAATTAGGTTCCAGAAATATTCGTTGTAACGCAATTGCCCCAGGGTTTATCGAGACCGAAATGACTGGAAAACTGGATGAAGCCATGGTTCAAACCTGGAGAGATGCAATTCCGCTTAAAAGAGGAGGAAGGCCAGAGGACATTGCAAATGCCTGTGTGTATTTAGCAAGTGATTTATCTGGATATGTGACTGGACAGGTACTAAATGTTGATGTAGGAATGCTTACTTAATTTTATAATTCACGATAGTTGATTTGCGATTATTAAAATTGTTTGTCTTTATCGCACCCCTATGAGCGCAGAAACCTTATTGTATATATTAATTGCCGGAGTCGTATCAATTTCTTTGGTGATTTTTATGTATGGCTATAAAACGAAGTATACCGGAAGATTACGATGGTTATTTGGCTCTCTTAGATTTATTACTCTGTTTTCATTATTTCTTCTATTAATTAACCCAAAATTTAAAACGAATACATATACGATTGAAAAACCAAACCTACCCGTGCTTGTTGATAATTCGGCTTCCATGGTAGAATTGGGGCAATCTGAAAGCATTAAAGATGTAGTATCAATGCTTCAAAATAATACCGAATTGAACGAAAAATTTGAACTTAGTTTTTATAGCTTCGGAAGTGATTTTGCTGAAATGGACTCTTTATTTTTTTCAGAAAAAAGAACACATATATCGAAGGCTCTAAAGCGAGTGGATGCGCTATTCAAAAATGAAACGGCACCTACCATCCTAATAACGGATGGTAATCAAACATTGGGGCAAGACTACGAATTCTCTAGTACCACGTTTTCAAATAGTATATATCCCATAATAGCAGGCGATTCTACTCAATACATCGATTTAAAATTGGAGCAGCTAAACACCAATAGGTATTCATTTCTTAAAAATCAATTTCCTGTAGAAGCACTTTTGGTTTATAGTGGACAGGGGAGTGTTAATTCAAAATTTATAATTATCCAAGGCGGTCGACGTGTATTTTCGCAGAACGTTAGCTTTTCAGAAAATCAAAACACTCAAACTATTACCACTACATTACCAGCATCAAGCGTAGGCTTGCAAAGGTATAATGCTCAAATAGTTCCGTTAGAGGATGAGAAGAACAAAGTAAATAATAGCAAAGCTTTTGCGGTTGAGGTTATTGATCAAGCCACCAATGTGCTTGTTGTAAGTAGCGTAATTCACCCAGATTTAGGAGCTTTAAAGAAGGCTATAGAAACCAATGAACAAAGAACGATAACTTTTAAAAAGCCTCTGGAAGCTGCAAGTATATTAAATGATTACCAACTCATTATTTTATATCAACCAGATCGAAACTTTAGGTCTGTTTATACTGAAGTCACAAAACTAAAAAAGAATACACTTACCATAACAGGTATGCTTTCTGATTGGAACTTTATCAATGAGATTCAGCAAAATTTCAGTAAGGATGCTACTAATCAATCAGAGGATGTAACTGCTATCTTGAATTTGAATTATGGAGCTTATGCAGTTGATGATATTGGTTTTGAAGATTTCCCTCCTTTGTATACGGAATTTGGAACTTTGGAAATTAATGTACCGCATGAGACACTTTTAGAGCAATCTATTGCTGGGTTTTCAACAAATTCACCACTTATAGCCTCTACTGAAATAAATGGAGTAAGGAATGCTATTTGGGATGGAGAAGGGTTTTGGAGATGGAGAGCACATTCCTATTTATCCAATGAAAGTTTTGAAGATTTTGATGAATTTGTGGGTAATATAGTTCAATATTTGGCATCAAATAAACGCCGAAGTAGGATGGAGGTAACCTACGAAACATTCTATTATAATAACAATGCTTTACAGATATCTGCTCAATATTTTGATAAGAACTTCGTGTTTGATAATCGTGCACAGTTGACCATTTCTGTTAAGAATGAAGAAACAGAGGAGCTAACTGTTTTTCCAATGTTACTAAAAAACAACTATTATGAAGTAGATTTAAGCACTTTACCAGCATCTAATTATAGCTTTTCTGTATCTGTAAAAGACGAAGGCATAGCACGTAGCGGGAATTTTACTATTCTAGAATTCAATGTAGAACAACAGTTTTTGAATGCTAACGTAACAAAACTACAAAGAGTAGCGACAAATACGGGTGGAACTGCATATTTCATAGACAAGACAGAAGTACTTATTGATGCATTACTTAAAAACGAGAAATATAAACCAATTCAGAAAAGCGACCAAAAAGTTGTACCTTTAATCGATTGGAAATACCTGCTTGGTCTAATCGTTATTGCATTATCTGCCGAGTGGTTTATTAGAAAATATAACGGACTTATATAACAATCAAAACACTACATTATGGAGAAATTACCAAAAGTTGGAATACCAATTATTATCATTATTATTTTAGCAATTATTATACTAGCGAAGTCGGCTGTGACGATTGGCTCGGGGGAAGCTGGAGTTTTATACAACACATTTGACAATGGAGTTGTGACAGATGCTCCACCGCTAGGAGAAGGATTTCATCTAGTTGCTCCTTGGAATAAGGTTATTGTATATGAAGTTCGTCAACAAGAATTATTCGAAAAAATGAAGGTGCTATCTTCTAATGGATTGGAGATTCAGATTGACGCATCAGCATGGTACCAGCCAGTTTATAATGATCTAGGAAACTTACACCAAACTTTAGGTGAAAATTACTTGCAACGAGTTATACAACCTGCTATTCGCAGTGCTGCACGTAGTGTAGTTGGTCGTTACACACCAGAACAATTGTACTCCAGTAAAAGAGATGTTATTCAAGAAGAGATATATGCTGAAACAAAGAGAATTTTGGACAAACAATATGTACAATTGAATGAAATTCTAGTAAGAGATGTTACATTGCCTAATACAATTAAGGAGGCTATTGAGCGTAAATTACGACAAGAACAAGAGTCTTTAGAATATGAATTTAGGTTAATTACTGCAGCAAAGGAAGCAGAGAAAGTAATTATTGAAGCACGAGGCAAAGCGGATGCCAACAGAATACTTAGTGCCTCTCTTACAGACAAGATTTTACAGGATAAAGGGATAGAAGCCACGATAAAATTGTCTCAATCACCTAACTCCAAAGTTATTGTAATAGGCTCTGGTGATAGTGGGCTACCACTAATCTTAGGTAATAACTAATTATCACATTGTTAAAAAAACCGCTCGCAATTTATCGAGCGGTTTTTTTATGCATTCTAATTATTATTCGGCTTAAAAATGTACTTTTGAGTCTTATTAAAAAACAAATAAAATGAAGAAAATTTACTTTTTAGCATTCACATTTTTTGCAATTTATGGAGTTCAGGCTCAAGGGTTTGGTATTGGCGTTGGTGCTGGATATCTTTCAGAACTTGAAGGTTTTGGCGGTAGTGCCGATTTAATCTATGAATTT
>JAESTG010000287.1 GCA_016763715.1 Flavobacteriaceae bacterium | reverse complement strand
CTAGCGGTAAAGGTAGTATTGTCTACTGCGCCAGGAGCTAAACTTATGATTGGACCGCCAACCATTGTTACTAGTGGATCTGTTACTACTACATTAGTTAAAGTAACATTTCCGGTGTTGGTGACCGTAAAGGCATAAGTGATAACATCTCCTACATCCGAAGTACAATTTCCGGCTTGGTCAAAACCATCATAACTTCCAACCTTTATAAGAGCGATACTTTTTGTCGTACAAATTTCAAGGACTACGGTATTACTAGTGTCAGTAACAGTTCCTAAACCTGTATTACCATTTACATCCGCAGTATTGGTAATTTCTTCAGCATTTATGTCGGCTTGAGTTACATTATAAGTTGCATTATAAATCCAAACTTCACCTACTCCTAAAATTCCGTCATTTCCTGCATCACCACTTGCTGGTCCAGCAACTGCACCTCCTAAATTCGCATCAGTAACAACAACATTAGTAATGTCAACATCTCCTTCATTTGTAACAGTGAATGTATAATTAACTACATCATTAACTTCGTAAGCATTACAGTTTCCTGTATCTCCATCACTCGATTTCGTAATAGACACTTCCGCATTCTGACACAAAACAACTGTTACAGAATCGCTATCATTTACGCCAAAAGATGCTGAAGAACCTGTGACAGTTCCATCAACTTCAGCGGTATTGTCTACCTGACCATTTATAGTATCTCCTTGTACTACTGTATAAACAGCTGTATAAGTCCAAGTTTCACCTACTTCTAAAACTCCGTTATTATTAGTATCTCCACTAGCAGGACCTGAAATAGGATTAACCGAATCAATTAATGGGTCACTAACTTCAACATTGGCAATATCAACATTACCTTGGTTAGTAACTGTAAAAGTATATGTAATATTTTCCCCTGCTGCGATTGTATTACAATTTTGAGTGTCATTTGGAGAAGCTATTTTTTCAATCAAAATTGCACAATCATAAAGTGTCAATGTGACTGGAATTCTTGTTGTACTCACACAATTGGTGGTATCATCTACTGTTTCAGCAAAATAAGTTATAGATCCTATTGTACTCCAAGAAGGATCTGCTACAATATTTCCATTAGTTGCCGCATTATACCATACAATACTTTGACCACCTAGAACGGTAGCCGTAGCAGTTAAAGTTTGAGCATTTGGTGTAGCTATACATTCAGATTGATCATCTCCAGCCATTGGTGCGTCTGGAGGTAAAGATACTTGAATTTCAGATTGAACTTCAACTGGAGGAAGTGTACAACCGTTACTATAAGCTCCATTGTAAGTAAGTTCTGCTCTAAAATCTCCTGTGAAAGGATTTCCACCTGTATATACAAAAGTTCCTGAAAGATCTCCTGTTGTTGTTCCTGAGACTGTTCCTACTGAAACATTATTCAAGAAAAATTCCCACTCAAATTCAATTGTAATTGGGCTACAATCTCCAGGTGTAAAAACAGCTGAATAATCAACACTTTCTGTACAATCTACTTGAGTAATGTTTGGCTCAGTAATATCTGGACATGGCACACAAACTTCTGGATTTGGAAAAGGTGTGATAACACTATTACAAGAGTCATCAACATAAGTTATTTCACTAGAACCAACATTCTGGATTCCACATCCTTGCATACCAACTGCAGCAATTACATAATCAAGAGTTAACGTTTCATCAGTAATATCACCAACATCCCATGTTATGGTATTAGTTCCACTATTATAGGTTGCATTAACAGGATCACTTAAAGACCCCGCTACCATTTCAAAACCACTACCCAATACATCGGTAACAACACCATCTCTGGCTGCTAATGCTAACTGACCTAATATACTATTATATATCCCTGTTAAATCTGCTGCATTTTCGGTAGTAAATAATCCGCCATTCTGGCTCTGACCTAAAACATATTCTGCCGCAGCCTGTTGATTTCCACTAATGGCACCGACTAAACCTACAGAAAAGATAGTTTGATCATAATCAATTCCAAATACTGTCGTGGTTTGAGCTCCAACCGACACATTAATGGCATCATTCATACAAACCGTATTTCCAGCTGGAAACGGTGGAGTTGGTGTACTAGTACAGCTATTTCCGCTTAAATCTCTATTGGTAACACCATCTGTCAATAGTATAATACTTCGGGAAGTAATACAATCAAAATTAGCATGCGCCGTCATCTCACTATCAGCAGAATTCATACCACGAGCAATGTTAGTTCCTCCTCCAGTAGAAATAGCGTTAATCGCATCAATAATGTCTTGTTTACCCGAAGAACTCGTCAAAGTAATGTCCAAAGAAGCTGATGTTGAATAAGAAACTATCCCTACCTTATTATCACCAGTAGGATTATTTGCTGGTAAAAAAATATTATTTACAAAATCTATGGCAGCATTCTTTGCGTGATCAATAGGTTCTGGAAAAGGCCCATCATCCATACTACCAGATCTATCAATAACAAGAATAACTTCTTGTGGAATTGGAGGAGGGTTTCCAGTAATAGTTAGAGTAACGTCAAATTCATTACATGACGTAGTTTCTGATACGACCTTGGCTAATGTTATCTCTTGCGCAAAAAGTGATGTAACACTAAACAGAAAAAATGACACTATAAAGAATAGTGCTTTTCTGATGGTTGAACTTTGCGAGGGTAATTGATTTTTCATAAAATGAGATTTTAGGAATGAACCTATTATGTCTTACTTAAGAGGAACAGAGTCCTCATATATCTTTATTCTTGAGTGGGATCTGCTACGAACAGTTTTAATAGAGTAGAAACTTTACCATCAGTACAGTTATCGCTAACAGCTCTAACCTCTATACCGCTCCAACGGTTTACTGCTGTTCCAAGAGGAACTGACACAGTCGCTTGAAATTTTACAGTAGATCGAGCAGGAACAGTAATCCTATTATTAGACACGCTATGGTTCTGCTCAATAGTTACATTAAGTTTACTTGTACTGGCCAACTTGTCCTTACCGACACCCTTCACTGCAAACGAACCTTCAAAACGAGCTGTTTTAATATCATAGGTTTGTGACTTGGAAGAATTATTAGTAAGCTCCAACTGAAACTGTGTTGGATCATTTTCGCTTGCCGATCGAGCATCTCGATTTTGACTCACAATTAACTCTGAATTGCAAATTTGTCCATATGCAGTTGAAAAACCAAAAAGGCTTATCAAAGTGGTAAACAAAAAAAGTGACTTAATAGTATTATTACGCATGCCGTTATATTTTTAATTAACTTGAAGAAAATGCCCCAACTGGTATTTTCATTGTTCAAATGTACGTAGGAAAGAATATTCATTTCTTACAAAAAAGAACTATTCGCCCAAATGACATAAAAATTAGTTGAACTACGTAAAAACCGTAGTTTTATAAAGTATTTTTGTAAGAATTCTATGTACGTATTTATACTTAGCTAGCGTGTTTTAAAGGCTTGAGTAGAATTAATTTTGTAAGAATGAATTATTCGTTCTTTAATGATTTTGACTTTTTTAAGCTTAAAACTACCCGTATATTTGCCCATAAACTAATCGATAAGATGTCATTGAAATCGGAAATAGATCGGAGAAAAACATTCGGAATAATTTCACATCCAGATGCAGGAAAAACGACTTTAACAGAAAAATTGTTACTCTTTGGAGGTGCTATTCAAGAAGCTGGGGCTGTAAAAAGCAACAAGATTAAGAAGGGAGCTACCAGTGATTTTATGGAAATTGAACGCCAAAGAGGTATTTCAGTAGCAACCTCAGTACTGGCATTTGAGTATAAAGGTCTAAAAATAAATATCTTGGACACACCTGGCCACAAGGATTTTGCTGAAGACACCTTTAGAACACTTTCTGCTGTAGACAGTGTAATTGTAGTGATTGACGTCGCCAAAGGAGTCGAGGAACAAACCGAAAAGCTAGTAGAAGTATGCCGAATGCGCAACATTCCAATAATTGTCTTTATCAATAAATTAGATAGGGAAGGGAAAGATGCTTTCGAATTACTTGATGAGATTGAACAGAAATTACATCTAAGGGTAACACCACTTTCTTTCCCTATTGGTATGGGGTATGATTTCAAAGGAATTTATAATATATGGGAAAAGAACGTAAACCTCTTTAGTGGAGATAGTCGAAAGAATATCGAGGAAACCATAGAAATAGAAGATATTGCTTCAGACAAACTCGACGAACTTATAGGTTCTAATCACGCAGATACCTTGAGAGAGGAATTGGAATTAATTTATGAAGTGTATCCATCATTTGATCGTGATGAATACTTAAACGCTACGCTACACCCTGTTTTCTTCGGCTCAGCATTGAACAGCTTTGGAGTAAGAGAGTTGCTCGACTGTTTTATAAACATAGCTCCTAAACCGAGACCCAAAGAAAGCGATACACGTTTAGTACAACCAGACGAGGACAAGTTTTCTGGATTTGTATTTAAGATACACGCCAATATGGACCCCAAACATCGTGATCGTCTTGCATTCGTAAAAATAGTATCAGGTACTTTTGAAAGGAATGTACCATATCTGCACGTCCGCAATGGAAAGAAAATGAAATTCTCAAGTCCGAATGCCTTTTTTGCTGAAAAGAAACAAATCGTTGATATTTCTTACCCAGGCGATATTGTGGGTTTACATGATACTGGAAACTTCAAAATTGGTGATACACTCACCGAAGGAGAACTAATGAAATATAAAGGTATTCCTAGTTTTTCTCCAGAACACTTTAAATATATTAATAATGCCGATCCCATGAAAAGCAAACAAATTGAGAAAGGTATCGACCAATTAATGGATGAAGGAGTTGCTCAATTATTTGTTCTTGAATTAAATGGCAGAAAAGTAATCGGAACCG
>JAESTG010000005.1 GCA_016763715.1 Flavobacteriaceae bacterium | reverse complement strand
TCAAAATTATAAGCATCAGCAATAATACCGACGGCTTTTTTAATACCTCCCAATAATGAGATAAGGGATTCTTTTCTTCAGTTTCTGAAATGACATCAGTGGCATCCAAACGTAATAAAAAGTAAACCAAAAAAGCCACGAACACAACAAAGGATGATGCAAACAAAACAACCGTTTTATATGCCCCACGAATGTCAAGTAATGTTTGATTCTCACTTCCTTCAATGAGTAAATAGGAGAATAAAAGCGCACCTATTAATCCAATTGAAGCGGCTACTAACCCTCTACCCGCTTCTAAAAAACCAAATGCCTTTCCCTGTCCATCTTCCTTGCCCCAAATTCTTGTTGCTTTAATCACAGCAGCCCAAAACAACAGAATGGTTGTCACTCCCCAATAGCCATATAAAACAAGCATGCCCGTGTAATTGGGATAAGTCGCCATATAAAATCCGCCAAGGGCAGTTAAAAGCAATGCCAAGGCCATCAATTTTCGAGGAGCAACTAAATCCGTAATAAATCCTCCTAAAAAATAAGAGAACAAAGCGCAAATTCCATAAATTGAAAAACAGTTTCCTAATTGGGTATTATCCAATTCTAGCGCAGTCAATACTGTTGGTCGAAAAATGCGAGCAATTACAAAAGGCAATAAAAAAATTGACTCACCAGCCAACATCAATAAGAAAATGACAAGATAATTTGAGCGCTTTTTCGGATTTAAATTCACAGCACTAATATATCGATTCAAAGCAGAAACGGTCTTTATCCCATGGATTATTCCAATCCATTTCTAAAAATTTTAAACAGAACTAGGTTAATCTCCTCAATCAAAAAGTTCTTCTTATTTTAGGGTTCAAATGAGTCGATTCAATCCCTTTAAAAATTTAGGCCCGGGTACCTTGGTTGCTGCAGCTTTTATAGGACCTGGTACAATCACCATGTGTTCCAAAGCTGGCGCAGGATTCGGATTCAGTTTATTATGGGCGCTAGTCTTGTCAATTTTCGCAACAATTGTTTTGCAAGGAATGGCCGCTCGTTTAGGCTTAATTTATCAAAAAGGATTGGCCGAAGCTATTCGAGGGCAGTTAAAAACTAAAACGGCACAATATATTGCTGTCACCTTAATAGTAGCTGCCATTTTAATTGGAAATAGTGCCTATCAAGCTGGAAATATCGGTGGCGGAGTTTTAGGTTTAGAACCGCTTTTGCCCAATAGTAAAATTAATTTTGGCACCTTTTCATTGAATTACTTGGCTTTAATTATTGGTGCCATTGCATTTATTGTACTCTATATTGGAAATTATAAATTGCTAGAGAAAGCTTTGGTCACACTCGTATTACTCATGAGTGTCTCTTTTGTAATTACTGCTTTAATGACTTGTCCCGATTGGGGAGCGGTATTTACGGGCGTATTTATGCCAAGCCTGCCAAATGGTAGCTTACTCATTATTGTGGGACTAATTGGAACCACGGTTGTGCCTTATAACCTATTCTTACATGCTTCATTAGTACAAGAAAAATGGAAAGGGGAAAAAGATCTTAAAAAGGTACGTAAAGACACATTTGTATCGATTTTATTGGGTGGAATTGTTTCTATCGCCATTGTAATTTCTGCGGCAGCAATTCCACAACACTCAATTGAAAATGCCGGTGACTTGGCCAAGGGATTAGAACCTTTATATGGTGATTTTGCAAAATACTTTTTAGGAATTGGGCTTTTTGCTGCAGGGATTACCTCAGCAATTACTGCTCCGCTGGCTGCCGCATTCGTTGCCAAAGGTTGTTTTGGATGGTCTGGAGATCTAAAATCAAATAAATTTAGGGCAGTTTGGATTTTTGTTTTAGCCTTAGGTGCAATTTATGCGGCTCTTGGTACTAAGCCTACAGACATAATTACATTTGCACAAGTCGCGAATGGATTATCACTCCCAATCATTGCATTATTCTTACTTTGGGTAGTTAATAAATCAGCCGTTATGGGCAAGTATGTAAATTCAAATGTGCAAAACATAATGGGATTTATTATAATTTTGATTACTATTTCAATAAGTGCTAGAACAATTTTCAAGATATTTTTCATGTAGATGAGTTGGGAAATCGACATTAATTGTGATTTAGGCGAAGGAGCCGGAAATGATGCGGAAATCATGCCACTCATTCATTCTTGTAGCATAGCATGCGGTGGACATTATGGAACAACAGCATCAATAAGAGCAACCATTACCCTAGCAAAAAAACATGGGGTTAAAGTTGGCGCACATCCTTCTTTTCTTGATCCGCATAATTTTGGTAGGGTACAAATGGACTTAGACGCAGGTACTTTAAAAGCAAGTATAATTGAACAGGTTCAACTTTTCCAATCTGTCGCAAAGACTATGGGAGTGATGATGAACCATGTAAAATTGCACGGCGCCCTCTATAATTTGGCAGCAAAAGACGAGCTAATTGCCCAAACAGTAATTGCCGCTTTATTGGAGGTTGGTACAAATTTTTCCATCTATGCCCCCTACAAATCAGAACTCCAAAAAGCAGGCGAAGCCTATTATACTATAATACCAGAGGTGTTTATTGATAGAACATATCAAAAGGACGGTAGTTTAACACCTCGTTCAAATAAAAACGCATTGATTACTGATCCTTTAAGAGCGTGGCAACAAATTGAAAATTGTCTCCAAAATAAAACAGTTTCTACCATCAACAATGAACTGATTCCTTTGTACGGAAAAACCTTTTGCATTCATGGTGATGCAGATCATTGCCTAGCGCTACTCACATTTGTTAATCAACAATTGAATAATGCTTAAACCAATCATTTCTTCATTTGGCCCAAATGCATTATTATTGAAATGGCCTAGCGTTATAGACGCAAAAATGCACGCTGAAATTTTGCTTTGGGAATCATTAATTAAGACCCATTTTGAAAATGACCTAATTGAGTTAGTGACAACTTATGCTGAAATGGCGCTTTACTTTGCACACCCTGCCCCATTAAAGGAAGTCAATACCTTCATTGAATCGATTGATGTACAAAATGTTCTTGCAGATAAAAGAAAACCAACAACTTGGCTTATTCCTGTTTGTTACGAACCTGAATTTGGATTGGATATATCTATTGTAGCTGAACATAATAATATAAG
>JAESTG010000286.1 GCA_016763715.1 Flavobacteriaceae bacterium | reverse complement strand
TGATTGGAAAAGAGGTGGAACAGGCCATGCAAGAAGCAATGCGTAAATATGATTTTGCGATTACTGAATTTACAGTGGCACCACAAACTAAAACAGATGAAAACGAACTGCCATTTCACGAGTGGTTGATTGAGTTTGATTCGAAACCAGAAAATTTGGAGGAAGTAAGAGATTTCATCGAAAACTCCATGCGAAATCAAAATAGTTATTATTTCGATTTAACTGAAGGAAAAGTGCTTCAGAAACTAAAAATAAGATGTCTCCAACCCAATAGTTTTAACCGCTACATGAAGTCCCAAGGCAAGCTGGGTGGACAAAATAAAATACCACGTTTGGCGAATGACCGAAAAATTGCCGATCAGCTCATTGGTCTCCAACCCTAAAATAAGTGTTATCTTTGCCTTTTAATGAGTATTAGTAGAAAACACACCCGTACGCGCGCTCAGGAAAGCACTGGCGCCATTGAACGACTTTACATCACCATGCGCCACCTCTTTAACCGAGGCTTTTATAAGCCTATGGGGATTTCTGGAGAAACGTTGCGAGAATCCTTATTGATATTAAGACCAGAAATTTACGGTTCTATAGCCGAAGAAAAAATTGAATTACAAGGTTTATTGTACGTAATGGATCGCCTTCCCTACGGAATTGAGGAGTGCCGTTTCATAAACCTTACCAGTGATGAAGGGTATAAAAATTCACACTTCACACCAATTATCCCAGCGAAGAGACGTAGAAATTGCTACCGGATTGATCAGGAGCAAATGAACATTGAAGTTACCCGAGGCCGTAGCGAAATTTATGATGTGCTAACGCATCTTACTTTTTTATACATTGAGTCTCACAAGATTATGAAGCGGGTGTTGGTGAATGATGATGGAGAGCTCATACGTGATTGGGCCAAACTTGAAGAGGCGGTCTTTAAAAAGGATTCTCTAACTCAGAAAGAAAAGGAGATAGCCCTAACCCATACCGCAAATTTCTTAGGACGTACTTTCGAAGAAGTTAATGAAGTCTATCATGATTTTGCCTGTCCTGAGGATGAACATCGTTTCTTAAAAATTATTTATTATTTAGGGAAAGGAGCTATTGCTGAAGATCTAAATGACGATAAGCGATTAATTACTTTTAGCCCCGTGCTAAGGGAGCGCCTGGGTCATCATATTCATGGCGAACAATGGTCAGATCGAATTAAGGAAACTCTTTACAACAAGCAGTTAATGGACCGTCCTATTCATATTATTAGTGCAAATATGCATAGTGTGATGAACACTTTATTTGCTAAGGAAGCATTAACAGCAGAAAGTAAAACTAGGACTTCTTTCGAGCTTTTCGAAATGTTAAGCAACTCTGGAAATGGAAAATTACGGGAAAAAGTAAGTAAGAAAGCAACGTCTCATGGTATGCTGTATCTCAAGGATGAAAGCGGGACTAATATTGATGTTCAGATTTTTGACACAGCCGTTATTCCAGATAGTATTTTGCCTTTTGGAAAGGTTTCCAAAGAAATTGATGAAGAAAAGGAAAAGCCAGTTATCATTGTAATGGACTATGCATTTGGAGAGCAGGCCTATGAAACGATGGATGAGTTGCTAAAGCCAACAATTATTGAAGGCCAACAGAAATTGTTAAATGTAGATTCAATTTCTATAATGGGGAAAGCAGGGATTTTAGACGGAGGAAAGGGAGACATCATGATTCCAACTGCACATATTTTTGAGGGTACAGCAGACAATTACCCGTTCAAAAACAAATTAAAGAAAAGTGATTTTGAGGAAGATGGAGTTAGTGTTTGTTCTGGCGCAATGATTACAGTATTGGGAACGTCCCTTCAAAATAGGGATGTTTTACGTTTTTTCCACGATTCGACCTGGAATGTTATTGGTCTTGAAATGGAAGGAGCGCACTACCAAAAGGCAATTCAATCTGCTTCTCGTATTCGAGGGAGCATCAACCCAAAGGTAAGTGTGCGGTATGCATATTACGCAAGTGATAATCCATTGGAAACAGGAAGTACATTGGCTTCGGGTGGTTTAGGCACTACAGGAGTGAAACCAACGTACTTGATAACAGAAAAAATATTACGTCAAATATTGGTGTAATTGTAAGGTCTTTAAAAAAAATAAGGTCATATAAAGTAAGGAAAAGGAGTGTTAATTTAGTTTTAGTCTAATCTAAAAATATATTTTGAAAAACAACAAAGTCTTAGTTACCGGTGGCGCAGGGTTTATTGGCTCCAATTATGTTGAATATGCGCTTGGTGATAGTAATGACGAGATCTTCGTTCTTGATAAGCTAACCTATGCTGGAAATTTAAAGAATTTGGAGTGTGTTTCTCATCTTCCAAATTACCATTTTGTGAAAGGAGACATCTGTGATGCAGAATTGGTTCAGGCACTTTTTGATGAACATCCATTTGACAAGGTGGTTCATTTTGCAGCCGAATCACATGTGGATAATTCTATTACTGGCCCAGGAGCTTTTATAGAAACCAATATTGTTGGAACTTTCAACCTGCTGCAAGCTGCTTATAAAACATGGATGAATGGTCCAAATAGTCTGAAAGAAACTTTTAACCACGCTCGTTTTCTTCATATTTCGACTGACGAGGTGTATGGAACGTTAGGTGAAACAGGTTTGTTTACTGAAGAAACACCCTATGCTCCTAACAGCCCATATAGTGCATCTAAGGCCTCCTCCGATTTTATCGTAAGAAGTTATTTCCACACCTACGGAATGCCTGTGGTGACAACCAATTGCTCTAACAATTATGGGCCTAACCAACACAAAGAAAAATTAATTCCAACAATTATTCGAAAAGCAATTTCAGGAGAACCAATTCCAATCTATGGAGATGGACAGAATATTAGAGACTGGCTTTATGTATGGGATCATTGTATAGGAATAAAATTGGCACTAGATATAGGAGCACTTGGGGAAACCTACAATATTGGGGGTCGAAACGAACGTAAAAACCTATATATTGCCCATACTATTTGTGAATTGCTGGATCAGCTTAAGCCGAAGGACGGTTCATATAAAAATCAGATTAGTTTTGTGAGCGATCGCCCAGGACATGATTTTCGATATGCGATTGATGCCGATAAAATTGAAAATGATTTGAATTGGAAAGCAGATGAAAATTTTGAAAGCGGTATTTTGAAAACAGTGCAATGGTACTTGGACAATACGGATCGACTATAATCAACCAATTATTGAGGCAGATTAAATATTAAATTAATGAAAGGAATTATTTTAGCTGGAGGCTCTGGCACAAGGCTACACCCACTTACGCTAGCAGTTAGTAAACAGCTCATGCCAGTTTATGATAAACCCATGATTTACTACCCTTTATCAACGTTAATCTATAGTG
>JAESTG010000285.1 GCA_016763715.1 Flavobacteriaceae bacterium | reverse complement strand
TTACGTTCGCGAACATCTGGTAAGTCAACATAAATTATCCTATCAAATCTACCCGCTCGCATAAGTGCCTTGTCAAGTACATCTGCACGGTTAGTGGCTGCTACAACAATGACATTAGTGTTAGTGCCAAAGCCATCCATTTCAGTAAGTAATTGGTTTAGTGTGTTTCCTCTTTCGTCATTGGATCCAGAGAAGTTGTTTTTACCACGAGCACGCCCAATAGCGTCAATTTCATCAATAAATATAATGGAAGGAGATTTCTCTTTAGCTTGTTTGAAAAGGTCCCTAACTCTAGACGCACCAACACCTACAAACATTTCCACAAAGTCTGAACCAGATAGGGAAAAGAAGGGTACTTTGGCTTCACCAGCAACAGCTCTAGCCAATAGAGTTTTACCTGTTCCTGGAGGTCCAACGAGCAAAGCTCCTTTTGGGATTTTACCTCCCAAAGAGGTGTATTTTGTTGGGTTTTTAAGAAAATCAACTATTTCTTGTACTTCTTCTTTTGCTCCTTCTAATCCAGCAACATCTTTAAATGAAGTTTTCACATCAGTTTTTTCATCAAAAAGTTTGGCTTTAGACTTACCTATGTTAAATATTTGTCCGCCTGCACCACCTGCACCACCTCCTGACATACGTCGCATGATAAATATCCAGATACCAATAATTACAATAAATGGAAGTAATGTAAGCAAGATGTCACCAAATACATTTTCTTCGGTGTCATTTGCATAACCCGTTGTCAGATTATTGTCTTTAATAATCTGCTTGAAATTATTTTCAAAGTTTTGAAGATCCCCAATTTCAAATTCATAACTAGGGTCACTGGCTTTTGGTTCTAAGAATCCTGTACGTTTATTTTTACCGTGTATTACTTTGGTTCTGGCTTCCGCAGTAAGAAAAACTTTGATTATTCTTCTGTTAACAATCTTAATTTCTTCTACATCACCTGCAATAAGAAACTCCTCAAATTGTGTTTGAGTAGTCTTATTGGGCTGTGACCAACTGTTTCCCCCAAAAAATTGAAAACCAATAATCAATAGAAAAACACCAATGTATATCCAATAGGAGTTAAATTTTGATTTTTTACTTTCGGGTTTTTTTTTATCGTCCGCCATGTGGCTTTTTTGTTTTAATAAGTTGTTTCTATTTTGACCAATTTAGCATCTCCCCAAAGTCCTTCTATGTCGTAAAACTCTCTAATATGCTTTTGAAATACATGCACTACTACATGTACAAAATCCATTAATACCCACTCGGCATTATCGCTGCCTTCTATGTGCCATGGCTTTTCATGGAGACTCTTGCTAACTGTTTTTTGAATGGAATTGACAATTGCGTTCACTTGGGTATTCGAGGTACCTTCACATACGATGAAATAATCACTCACGGTGTTTTCAATTTCTCGTAAATCCAAAATTTGAGCGTTCTGACCTGTCACTTCTTCAATTCCCTTAATGATTTGCGTTACAAGTTGATCTGTACCTGCCTCTTCTTTCGTCATTCAGTAATATTTA
The DNA here is from genome assembly GCA_016763715.1 of Flavobacteriaceae bacterium. The sequence continues at coordinate 2,466 of JAESTG010000285.1, read as the reverse complement.
TTTGAGCAAAGTTATTACTTTTTTGTTTCTTGTTACCTTTTTATAAGGCAACATTAACACAATCTTTACCGTATTGAAACTAATCAAACTTAATGCCATTGACTCGACCAATGACTACTTAAAAGCTTTACATCGAAAAGTAGTACTTGAGGATGAAGTAATTGTCATTGCTCATCACCAAACTAAGGGTAGGGGACAGGCCGCTTCAACTTGGTATTCAAAACCAAATAAAAGCTTGTCTTTCAGTATGTTTAAGCGTTTTGTCGCGGTGGGTTCTGAATGGCAATTTGCCATTAATTGGGCTGTATCTCTTGGTATAAAAAGTGGTTTGGAGGATTGTGGAATTCAAAAGGTTATGATTAAGTGGCCTAACGACATATTGGCAGATGGCAGAAAAATATGCGGTATTTTAATCGAGAATCAATGGCAGGCTGGCATGATGAATAGTTCAATTATTGGGGTTGGAGTTAACGTTAATAATCAGGATTTCCCCAATTTACCACAAGCAACATCTCTTGCGTTAGCTGCAAATATGGATTTTGATATATCTGTAGTTTTTAAGAAAATAACTGATGGCATCTCTTCGGAATTGATCCGATTTGTTCAGGGTGATTATGAAAGTCTGAAACAAGACTATGAACGAAATCTTTTCAGAATAAATACATTTTCAGAATTTGAAAATAACCAAGGAATTCGATGGAAAGGTCGTATTAAGGGCGTTTCAGATAATGGACTTTTAAAGATCAAGTTAGAAAACGGGTCTTTGCAACTGTTCGAAATGAAACAAATAAGGCTAGTGTATTAAAGCGTTGCCATATTTTGCACTAAAGTTTCTATAAACTTTGTGATGGGTCCTTTTACCATCATGGCCATCATGGGGTTAAAGTCTCCTGAAAAAATTAATTGGGCTTCTGACGAATTTTTCGTCAATTCGGTGATGTCTCCTTCCAATTGAAATGGAATTTTATCGCTAATTGCTCCCAATACAATTTTGTTAGGCGAAATCACTTCTTTTACTTCAAGGGCTATGTCTGGCATACCTTTAAGGGCAAAAACGAAGGCGTCGTCTCGAATTACTTCAAACTTACTAATATTGTCAGGCATTAACTGTTCGAAGTTTTTTACATCACTTAAAAATTCACAAAGAGATGAAGCATCCTTCTGAACCGTTACCTTTTTACTTTTTAATTCCATTTTATTTGTTTTTTAAAGCGACTTCTGATTGCTGTTCACTTCCTAAGAAGTTTAGTATGCAAATCTTATGCCTATTTCCATTTGGCTGGGTTGCTGCGCCACATTGAAAGCGCCTCGGTTTCTTCTGGGGTAATATAATTTGACTTTTCAGCTTGAGCTAACAAATTTTTATAATCGCTCAGTGTATTTAAGGTCACTCCAGCTTTGGCAAAATTTTCTTCAGCAATATCAAATCCATAAGAGAAAATGGCAACCATTCCTTTTACTTGTGCGTTAGCCTGATTTAGTGCGTCAACTGCCATTAGGCTACTTTTCCCTGTGCTTATGAGGTCTTCAACGACTACAACTGTTTGATTTGCTTCTAAATGACCTTCTATTTTGTTTTGCCGACCATGTTTTTTGGCTTCGGGGCGAACGTAAATAAATGGTAAGTTTAAATAATCTGCCACCAGAGCGCCAATGCCTATGGCTCCTGTGGCTACACCAGCAATAACATCGGGCTTGCCATAAAGTTCTTCAATTTGATTGGCTAAATGCTCTCTTAAGAAATTTCGTATCGTTGGATAGGACAACGTAATTCTGTTATCACAATAGATAGGAGACTTCCATCCAGAAGCCCAAGTGAATGGGTTTTGCGGTTGTAATTTTATTGCATTAATTTGCAACAGCAATTCAGACGTTTTTTGTGCTATATCTTTGTTTAAAACCATCCTGCAAATGTATAAAGTTTTTGTGAAAGACATTCCAATTATTCTTTCAACTGAAAAAAAAATTGGCAAACAATACACTGCGATTCCGTTAAAGCTAGCTCGGTTCAAAAAACTCATTAAAAAAATTAATGATGGCGAGCTCTTATATGTGAATTTGTATCACAAGAACGAAGAGAAAATAGAACAGTTTCTTCGGAAAAAATTACCTTTTGCTGAGGCAGCGGGAGGGCTTGTCTATAATGACAAACGAGAGATTTTATTTATTTATAGAAACGACAAGTGGGATCTTCCTAAGGGACATTTGGATAATGGAGAAGGGCACGAAGCAGCTGCAATAAGAGAAGTCCAAGAAGAAACAGGGGTTCAAGATTTGGAAGTGAAACGATTTATCATGAAAACCTATCACGTTTTTAAGCGCAATGATAAATTTAAACTCAAGGCGACCTATTGGTACGAAATGTACACTGAATATAAAGGTGACTTAAAACCACAGAAAAGTGAAGGTATCAAAAAGGCCATGTGGAAAAATTTTGAAAAGTCACAAAAAGCACTTAAAAATTCT
>JAESTG010000284.1 GCA_016763715.1 Flavobacteriaceae bacterium | reverse complement strand
TGAGCTTATTTCTGTCATTTATACTGGCGTAAACTTCGTCTACAATTTCTTTGGATGCAATAGCAGGGTCGTAGAATACGTTCTCCGCTTTTTTCTTAATATACTCGTAATCACCACGCTTAGGGTAGGTTTCCCCCATTGCACTTTCGTATAGGCCTGAGCTTCCCGTAATGACAAGCGCTTTTATCTTTTCTGGAAATAGTTTGGTAACCATAAGCCCAACATGTCCACCTAGCGAATTTCCAAGTAAAATGACATCAGTATACCCCTTGTGTTCTAAAAATTCAGAAACAAAAACGGCTATGTTTTTGACATTTGTTTTTAGAATTGGCATACTATAAATTGGTAATTCTGGAATTACAACTTTATAGCCTTTATCTGGAAAGAAATTAACGACACCATCAAAATTGCTGAGCCCTCCCATAAGCCCGTGCATTATAATTATAGGAGTACCTTCTCCTATTTCTAAGTACGAAAATTTACCTTCTTTCTTAAGCGTATGCGTCATTTGGGTTAGTGAAATTTGCTAAACAAAAGTACACAAATTTTAATGAAACTGAACAGGGTCTTTTATTGTTGAAAACCTTGAAGGGAGGTGATATGTAATTGTCTGAAAATCAGCATTTGTGTTTAATTACTCTAGCTATTGAGTTTAATAAGTGGTAAAACTTATTAACAATGTGGTAAAATGTGGGAAAAAGTGGTAAAACTTATATATATTTGAGTTAATTATTCACCTATATTTTTTATTCATAATGCTCAACCTCATAGGGACATACGATTGTAAAGCGGACGTAAAAGGTCGTGTTATGATACCTGCTAGTTTGAAGAAACAACTGGCTTCGGTTGCAACATCTGGTTTTGTGATTAAGCGGGCTGTATTTCAACCTTGTTTGGAGTTGTATCCTATGGAAGAATGGCAGAAGCTTATGGAAAAAATGGGCGGACTCAATCGATTCAACAGAAAGAATAACGACTTCATACGTCGATTTACGGCAGGGGTTCGTACTGTTGAAATGGATGCGTCTGGACGTCTCAATATCCCTAAGGATTTGATGTTGTTTGCGGGCATTGGAAAAGAGTTGGTGGTTTCGTCGGCAATTAATATTGTCGAAATATGGGATAAACAAAAATATGAACAGGCTATTGATGATGCGGCTAATGACTTCGCAGATTTAGCCGAAGAAGTAATGGGGGATACTAATGGTGCAGATGGAATATCATAGACCAGTTCTTTTAACCGAGACCGTAGCGGGTCTCAACATCCAGCCTAGCGGTATATATGTGGATGTGACTTTTGGTGGCGGTGGACATTCCAGAGAAATACTTAAACAATTAGGTGAGCATGGAAAGCTAATCGCCTTCGATCAAGATAAAGACGCTCTTAAGAATGCTATCGACGACCCGCGTTTTTTGCTAATTAATGAAAATTTTAGACACCTAAAGCGTTTTTTACGCTTCTATGGCCATAAAGATGTAGATGGGATTTTGGGGGATTTCGGAGTTTCTTCTCGTCAGTTTGATGCGCCCGAGCGTGGGTTTTCTACTCGATTTGAAGCCGATTTAGATATGCGGATGAATACGGATAGTCCTATTTCAGCATATCAAATAATTAATCAATATTCAGAAAGTGATCTTCGGAATGTATTGTTTCGGTATGGTGAATTAAGATCGGCTGCAGGCATGGCACATTTGCTTGTAGAGGCTCGATCGTTGGAGCCTATTAAATCAAGCGGTCAATTAAAAAAAACACTTAAGAGGTTTCTGCCGGGCCATAAAGAGAATAAGATATTGGCTCAGATCTATCAGGCCATTCGTATTGAGGTAAATCAGGAATTAGAAGCTCTTAGAGAATTCTTATTGCAATGTCCCGAAGTGCTTAAGTCTGGCGGAAGGCTAAGTCTAATTTCCTATCATTCTCTAGAGGATCGATTGGTAAAACGATTTATGAGAGATGGTCTTTTTGAGGGAGAGCCAGTGAAAGATGTATTCGGAAGGGTGGAGGTCCCGTTTAAATTAGTGGGCAAGTTTGTGACCCCTTCCAAAGAAGAAATAAAACTGAATAATAGGGCTCGAAGTGCAAAACTTAGAGTTGCTGAAAAATTATAGGAAACGCAATAGTGAGCGTATTTGATGAAAAATAAATTTTATAACATAATCAAAGGGCAGTTTTTAGTTAACGATGATGCATTTAAAAATTGGCGTTTCGTCATTTTCCTTTCGTTGCTAGCTTTGATTATGATTGGAAGTTCGCATACGGCTGATAAAAAAGTGGATGAGATTGCTCGTTTGAATAATCAGGTAAAGGAACTTAAGAGTGAGTATGTTGATGTTAGGATGAAGCTTATGCAATCCAAAATGGAAAGTAAGATTATTAAAGCGATGGAGCGACGTGGGTTATTTCCTTCGGAAACACCGCCGCAAAAAATTATAATTAATACAAAGAATTAGCGAGTGCCAGAGTTGAATAAAAACATATTAAACCGATTCTACTTTATTGCTGGAGGTATGTTCATCTTCGCAATACTTATCGCTTTGAAATTGGTTAGTATTCAATTTGTTGAAGGAGATAAATACCGTGAACTTGCTCTTAAAAATACGACGAAGAATGTCATTATTGAAGCCAATCGAGGTAATATATATGCCGATGATGGAAGTTTGCTTGCTACTTCGGTTCCCAAGTATGATATTAGGTTTGATGCGGTAACAGTTTCAAATGAGAACTTTAAGGAGTTTTTAGTGCCGCTTTCTGTTGATCTGGCTAAAATGTTCAAGAAGCAGCCCTCTTATTATCAGAATTTATTCCGAAAAGCCCGTGCTAATAAAAATAGATACTTATCTGTAGCAAAAGGCTTGGGTTATTCAGATTATATCAAGGTAAAGAGTATGCCTTTATTTAATAAAGGGCCTTATAGGGGAGGGATTATTGTAGAACAGCGTACAGTTCGGGAGCATCCACTGGGTAAGATTGGAGAACGTTTGGTTGGGAACCAGATGAAAAATAGACCAGGTGTATATGAAGTTGGTTTTGAAGGTGCGTTTGATACTTATCTAAAGGGAAAGGAAGGGAGACGGCTCAAACAAAGAATTGCTAAAGGGCAATGGAAACCTGTTTATGATGAAAATGAAATTGAACCTCAGGATGGTTATGATATTATTTCAACCATTAATGTAAACATACAAGACATTGCGCATCATGCTTTACTTAAGCAAATGGAACTATACGAAGCGGAGCATGGTAGTGTGATAGTAATGGAGGTTAGTACAGGAGCGGTGAAGGCAGTTGCAAATTTTGAGCGAACTTCTCAAGGAAAGTATTACGAAAAGTTGAATTATGCTGTAGGAGAAAGCCATGAGCCAGGTTCTACTTTTAAGGTTATGGCACTCATGGCCGCATTGGAAGATAATGTAGTGGATACTTCCACAGTAATAGATACAAAACAAGGGTCTAAGCGTTTTTATGGTAGAAATATTACAGATTCTAAGCATGGTGGTTTTGGGAAGATATCGGCTGCTAAGGCCTTAGAGGTTTCCTCAAATATTGGGTTGGCCACAATAATAGACGAAGGCTATGCTAAAAACCCAAAGAAGTTCATTCAACATCTCAAAGATTGGAAGCTTAATGATTCTATCGACATCCCAATTATAGGGGAAGGTAAATCTGTGATTCCAGAGCCGGGAGATGGGATTTGGAGTAAGAATGCACTTCCTTCAGTAGCTTATGGTTATAACATTCAGATGACTCCATTGCAAACACTAATGTTCTACAATGCTATCGCTAACGACGGGATAATGGTAAAACCACGTTTTATCAAGGAAATACGAGCAATGAACAAGGAGGTAAAAACCTTTGAAACAGAAGTGCTGAATCCTCAGATTTGTTCAGAAAATACACTCAATGAAATTAGAGATATTCTTAAAAATATTGTCATAAGGGGAACAGGTAAAAAGCTTTATTCAGAATATTTTTCGATGGCAGGTAAGACAGGAACCGCAAGAACTGAATATGCGGACAAGGATTGGGCTAAAGATAGACGGTATATTTCTTCTTTCGTGGGTTATTTTCCAGCAGAAAACCCTAAGTACTCCTGTATAGTGGTCATTCATAAACCAAGTACCAAAAAAGGATATTATGGAGCCGATGTAACTGGCCCTGTGTTTAAAAGAATTGCTCAAAAGATATTTACAGATAGTCCACTTATCGATTCGGTGAATAATATAGATGAGAGTGATGCTATGTTGACGAACGACTATGATAGGTATTATGAGAAGGCTCAAGCCAATATAGTGCAGGTTCCTAATGTAATTGGTATGGCTGGTATGGATGCAATTTCCTTGTTAGAGAATGCAGGCTTAAAAGTTAGAACTGTAGGTAACGGTACTGTGACGCAACAATCTTTAGCAAATGGTGCCGCAATTAAAAATGGACAACAAATTATTCTTAATCTGAAATGATTGTGCTCAAAGACATATTGTACAAGGTTAAGCTTGAAAAAGTAGTTGGGAATACGAGTGTGCCTATCACCAATATTCATTTCGATTCTCGTTCTATTAGGTTGAATGATGTTTTTGTTGCCATTCGTGGATCCATTTCAGATGGTCACGATTATATTAAAATAGCCTGTGATAATGGCGCCATAGCCGTTATCTGTGAAAAATTACCCGAGAATTTT
>JAESTG010000283.1 GCA_016763715.1 Flavobacteriaceae bacterium | reverse complement strand
TACTGATCTAGGATGTAGGTTTCAGACTCATTGAAGGCTTCCTGTGGTTGAGCTACAATTAATAAGTCATAACCTTTAATCTCTTGCAACGTTTTCTGAGGATTACTCACTACCGAATCCATCATAAATTGTCCAATGTAGTAATGCTCTTTTAGGGTTTTAATGAAATCGAATAAGTAACGATCTTCCATTTCGGCATTACCCTTTAAAATTGCAATTTTACGTCTTTTGGGTTGAGTGAGTTTACTGAAACCATTAGCGAAAGCATATTCAAGATTTTGAATGGAATTATTGATACGTTCTTCGGATGAATTCCCTAGTTGGTTTTTTAACAAGGGTATCGTTACTGTTTTATTATCGAAATAGGCGAGTGCCCATGGATAAATCAATTCGGTGCTAACCTTTCCATTTTCGCGAACCTCTACTTGTGCTGGCTTTAGTGATTTCTTTAAAGTAGTGTTATACCTTCCCTTCTCATTATAATTATTTACAATTGCTTTCCATTCCTCTTCTGTAATCTTCTTCTGATTAAATAAAACTTTTTGCTGATTGTATAACCTTTTCGCAACATCAAAATCCTCTTGGGCTATTGAAAGGACGTCAGAACCATTAAGAAACTGGTACTTTATTTTTGGACTGTATGCAGAAAACTCCTCAAGTAATTGTTTTGTCTCGGTCTGTAATCTTCTAAATTCTGGCGGAAAATCACCTTTCAGAAATACATCCATAATAATTGGAGAGTTTATATTAGCAATGGTTTCCTTAGCGGCATCAGACAAAGTGTAACGTTGGTCTTGAGTGAGGTCAAAACGTTTGTAAACTAAGGTGCTTACCCAATTAATGGCAATTATCCCAACAATGGTAATAACAAGTATCTGTATGTTTTTCTTGTTTTTCACAGCGATTCCTCTTTCAATTTCAAATAAGTGAAAACTAAAAACAAAGTTGTTATGCTTAGAAAGTAAACAAGATCACGAGTGTCAATAACTCCTCTGGCAACACTATTAAAATGTGCTTTCATTCCGAAGAAATTCAAATCCAACGAAGATGAAATCGATGAAATACCTTCAAAACCAAAATAGAATACAAAACAAATAAATACAGCGATGATAAACGCCACAATTTGGTTTTTTGAAAGTGTAGAAGCAAAAATCCCTATGGAAGTGTAAGTCATGGCAAGAAATAGCAAACCAATATACGATCCAATGGTACTGCCAACGTCCCAATTCCCATTAGGGTTTCCAAGGTCAGAAATGGTTACCACATAGAGCAATGTAGGAATGATTGCAATTATAATAAGCAGTAAAGCACCAAAATATTTCCCTAGAATGATGTTTTGTAAAGAGATAGGTTTGGTTAATAATAATTCCAGCGTACCCATCTTCTTTTCATCACTAAATGCACGCATACTTACCGCAGGTATCAGAAATAATAATACCCAAGGAGCTAATTGAAAGAAGGCTGATAAATCGGCAAAACCAGCATCAAATACATTGTATTCACCACTAAAAACCCAAAGATATAGCCCGTTAATTACCAAGAATAATGCAATCACCAAATACCCCATCGGGCTGGAAAAAAAACTATTAATCTCTTTTTTTATGATTGCCAACAAGCTATTATCAGTTTAATTTTGGTTGTATCAACGTTAATTATATTTCAATTCTCTATTGTATCAACGCTCCATGCTTGCGCTTTAGAACGAAACAAGGGTTTGGTTGTTGCCCAAACTCCTTTAAAAAGTTCACTTTGCCGATAGTTTTCTAAATCGGCTTCGGTAGACCATTTGCTATGTGTAAAAAATATAGAATCATCTGCCTTATCTTGCCACAATTCTAGAAATTGACAACCTGGAAAACTCCTGATTTTATCATTTATCTCCTCAAAATTATTTAAAAGAGCAGAAACATACTCTTTTTTAAATTCCATTTTTACAACTCTTGTGAACACTTTTTATTATTTATATTAAATATGAAGTTTTTTAAACCCCTTCTGTATATTTATTGTTTTGGTCATTCAAAATTAATGGTAACGGTATCCCAATATTCTAAGCCAAATAGGGAAGAGGCACTTCCTACCGTTTTTGGGTTGCTTTTGTAAATAGCCAATTCCAGATAATTTGACGAATTCCACAGCGCTAGCTTTTTTCCATCCTCTTCTCTTCGGTCTGCTGGGATTTCAAAATTTATGGCATCGCTATAATTGGAATGTACTTTGGAAAAATTGGCTGTCCGTGCCGTGATTTTAAATTCACGCCCTTTTCCCATTTTCTCAAACAGAGGCTTGGTAATGTTAATGACCACGTTTCCGTAATTGTCGATATAGATTACATTCCCCATAATTTGGGTCCCCTCAGTATTCATAACGGGTTTGATACCTGTAATCTGTTTTATTTCTGAAATAGTCTTCCCAATAACCTCTAAGTTTCCGCCACGAGCAATGTGGCAGGCTACTTTCACAAAGACATCCAAGACTGGGAAATTGGTTTCCACTCGATTATGAATATTGATTTCTACTATCTTCTCAGGTTTTATTTCTGAAGCGAGTAAGGAAATAATTCCATTGTTAGCACAGAGGAAATAATGTCCATCCAAAAGCACAGCAATATGCCTATTTTCAGGATTCAATTCGCTATCAATCCCAATAATGTGGATGGTACCTGGAGGAAAGCTCCGATATGCGTTTTGAATGATATAGGCAGCTTCAGTAATATGAAAAGGAGAAATTGAATGAGAGATATCAACAATTTTAATATCATTAAGCTCACTATAAATTGCCCCCTTCACCGCACCTACGTAGTGATCTTTCTCTCCGAAATCTGAGGTTAATGTGACAATTGGCATGCGTTAATTGTTGATATTTTATTATAATAACTACTGCGAAAATACGGTACTTTTGTGACTAGAAAAACTATATTTACCTTAGTTTTTAACAATATAAACCTAGTCGCTTTTGAACGAACTTATTATAGAACTAACGGAAATTAGTCCTCGAGATTTTTTTGGATCACAAAACGCTAATGTTAATTTACTTAAAGAGTATTTTCCAAAACTTAAAATCGTTGCTAGAGGAAGCAAAATTAAGGCGTACGGAGATGACAAAGTTCTTGAAGAGTTCAATAAACGATTGACCATGCTTTTAGATCATTTTACCAAGTATAACAGGTTGGATGAAAATAGCATCGAACGAATATTACAAAGTGAAAGTTCTGCCGACTATGAAACTTCTGCTGAAAGCGGAGATGTTTTAGTTCATGGTGTAAATGGTAAGTTAATTAAGGCGCAGACAGCCAATCAGAGAAAGTTGGTAAGTCTAATGTTGAAAAACGACATGGTCTTTGCAGTGGGTCCTGCAGGTACAGGAAAAACCTATACTGGTGTTGCACTTGCGGTAAAAGCTTTGAAGGAAAAGCAGGTCAGACGAATTATATTAACACGACCCGCAGTAGAAGCTGGAGAGAATCTTGGGTTTCTACCAGGAGATTTGAAAGAGAAACTGGATCCATATATGCAACCTCTTTATGATGCATTACGTGATAT
>JAESTG010000282.1 GCA_016763715.1 Flavobacteriaceae bacterium | reverse complement strand
CTACTCCTAAAATAATAAGACCTAAACCAGTAAAGAATGCCCAAGGTGCATCAATAGCTAAAGTTCCATGTCCTAACACTAGGATAATTGCACCAAGCATCACCGTTTTTTTCTGACCTAAAACTTTGTCTGCTAAAATACCTCCTGGTATTGAAACTACATATACTAACATTACATACCAACCATATAACTGATATGCTTCTAATTCAGTCCAACCCAAACCAGGGCCATCTTTATGATTAGCCTGTGCAATCATGTAAATTACAAGTAATGCGCGCATTCCATAGTAAGAGAATCGCTCCCACATTTCAGTAAAAAAAAGAACAAATAAACCTATTGGGTGTCCAAATAGTTCTCTTTGATGTGGTTGATTGGTAACTGTAGACATATAATTTGTTATTAGTTAGTATTCAGTTTTAATAATTAAATTAGTCTTTAATTTGGGTAAGTGTAGTTTTTGGCCCCCCTAAAGATTCTTTGATAAATTTAGTCATCTTGCCATATAAATGCAGACGAGTGTTTCCTCCATAAATACCATGGTTTTTGTCTGGATAAATAAGCCAATCAAAATCCTTATTGGCTTGCACCAAAGCTTCTACAAGACGCATGGTGTTTTGCGCATGTACATTATCATCTGCACTTCCATGAACCAACATAAATTCACCTTCTAATTTATCTACGTGCGTAATTGGAGAATTATTATCATAACCAGAAGCATTCTCCTGAGGAGTTTGCATATACCGTTCTGTATAAATGGTATCATAAAAACGCCAACTACTTACTGGAGCTACTGCAATAGCCATAGCGAAGGTATCACCTCCTTGAAATAAGCAGTTACTAGACATAAAACCTCCATAACTCCATCCCCAAATTCCAATACGAGAAGCATCAATATATGGAAGCTCTCCTAGTTTTTTAGCAGCTCCAATTTGATCTTCAACTTCATACTTCCCTAGCTCTTTTTGAGTCATCTTTTTAAAGTCACGCCCTTTCAACCCAGTGCCACGACCATCAACACAGGCTACAATAATACCTTGCTGTACTAACATTTGATGCCAGTAGTCGTTAGAGCCGTTCCAACGATTGGCTACTTGCTGCGACCCTGGTCCAGAATATTGATACATAAACAGGGGATATTCCTTGTTCGGGTCAAAATTATTCGGCTTAATCATATACATATTCAGGTCTTCCCCATTTACATTGATGGTGGAAAACTCTTTAGCAGAAAGCTTATATCCTTTTATTTTGTCCTTTAATTCTGAATTGTCTTTAATACTTCTAACCTGTTTTCCCGTCAAAGCATTATTCAAGGTAAATGCATATGGTGTTTCAGTATCTGAAAAGGTATTGATGAAGTAGGTATAATCTGCACTAAAAGAAGCGCTATTACTGCCCGTTTTCTGCGTTAAGCGCACCTTGTTTTTTCCTGAATTAGATATAGAATAAACATCTCTATTAATACTACCATTCTCTGTACTTTGATAATAAATACGTCCTGTGTTTGGATCGAAACCATAGTAATTGGTTACCTCCCAATCTCCTTTAGTGACTTGATTAATTAGTTTCCCCGTTTTGTTATAATGATAGATATGGTTCCAACCATCCTTTTCACTTGTCCAAATAAAGCTATTGTCATTCGAAAAAGTTAGATTATCGGTTACATCCACATAGGCGTCATCTTTTTCCTGAAGCACAAGTGATGAAGTATTGTTTTTAGCATCTACAAACACTAAGTCAATTACATTTTGGTGACGGTTCGTTAACTGTACACTTAAAACACCTACATCATTAGTCCACTTAGTGCGTGGAATATAGTAGCTGTTATATTCTGAAACATCTACTATAGAAATAGTCCCTGTTCCTAGGTCATATAAGTGTAATGAAACTTTCGCATTTGCTTCTCCTGCTTTAGGGTATTTAAAGACCGTCTGCGTTTGATATAGCTCTTTTCCGTAGACATCCATAGAAAACTCTGGAACGTCTGTTTCGTCAAAACGAATAAAAGCCAAATAAGATCCATCTTTGCTCCAATCGAAAGCACGAACAAAAGCAAATTCCTCCTCATACACCCAATCAGTAATACCGTTAATAATTTTATTTTTCACTCCGTCTTTGGTCACCTGAGTTACTTTTCCTGAACTCAAATCTTTATAGTAAAGATTGTTCTGAAATCCAAAAGCAACTTTGCTACCGTCAGGACTAAATGTGGGTTCTTGTACTTTATTTTCAGAAAGAAGCGTTAAAGACTTGCTATTCACATCGTACACATAATAAGTTCCTAAAGAAGATCTTCTGAATATCTGCTCCAATTGTGTAGACAACAACAACTTCGATTCGTCTTCATTAAACTCATACGAAATGATATAAGACACATCTTCTAAATCGGCACTATTTAACAGCGTTCGCACCTTAGCGCCGCTTTTATAATCGTACACATCAATCGTGGATGCACGCTCGGTTCTGTTATAATTAAGCACGGAATATTCTTTACCATTATTTAGGGAGCGCAACACATCCAACCGTTCTGTACGGAATTCACCGCCCCAAATTTCTTCTAAAGTAATGTCTTTTTGCTGTGCCGTTAGAGTAGAAAAAGTCGCAATAAAAAACGACAACACAGTGAATGAGAGTAATCTTTTCATCTAATATCTAATATTTTTTTAAATGCCTTAAGTATTTTACCTACGACCATTTAGACACTTCACAGTTTAATAGACATAGATCTTTTTAAACTGTTAAATTTTAAGTATGCCAAGTTTACTAAATTTTCACCAAAATTCGAAGGTTTTTTGTGTTAAATACTACCTTTTTGTTAGCAACTTGCCCCTAATTCTATACTCTATCATTTCAAAAGAGAATTGACTTCCACTAAAAAACACTAAGCAAAAAGAGCAAATAGATGGTGCTAAATTCTTAATTAATCAATTCCAATTCCCCAAGAGTCCTATCTTTGTAGTTCCAAAAAAGAAATATGACAAGTCCCGTTTTAGGATTTTCGAAAAAAACAAAAAAAGAAAAGGTTGAGTGGCTAATAGTCAATTACCTCAACAATGATAAAGCCTCAAGAGACATCTTAACTCAATATTGGAATAAAAATGAGGAGCTTCAAAAACTACATGACGACTTCATTGAGAATACGCTCACCAACTATTACCTACCCTTAGGAATAGCCCCCAATTTTCTCATCAACAACCAGCTATATGCACTTCCCATGGTGATTGAGGAAAGTTCGGTTGTAGCTGCCGCTAGTAATGCAGCAAAATTCTGGTTAGGCCGTGGCGGATTTAAGACTGAAATCATTTCTACGGAAAAAAATGGACAAGTACATTTTAATTTCTACGGAAGTGAGGATGCAATGGCTCAATTCTTCGAAGAGGTTAAGCCAAAACTGATGAATAGCATCGGAAGCATTCAGAAAAACATGAAAAATAGAGGCGGAGGACTTCAGGGTATAAGCCTTGTAATAAGCACCAATCAACTAGCTGGCTACTACCAACTTCATTGTACTTTCGAAACTTTGGATGCCATGGGTGCCAATTT
>JAESTG010000281.1 GCA_016763715.1 Flavobacteriaceae bacterium | reverse complement strand
ACTCTTTACTGATTATGATGGAGACAACGATTTAGACCTTCTAGTTGTAGGGGAGTGGATGCAACCTACCATTTTTAATAATAACAATGGCGTTTTTGCTAAAGCCAAGAATATTTCAGGATTAAGTAAAACCGAAGGCTGGTGGTTTAGTATAACCGCAGGAGATTATGACGGTGATGGTGATGAGGATTATATCTTCGGAAACATAGGTAAGAATAATAAATTTCAGCCTAAAAAGGATAAGCCCATTTACATCTACGGAAAAGACTTTGACAACAACGGCAGTTTTGATGTAGCGCTAAGCAAATTGAATGACGGGAAATTAGTACCCGTGCGTGGTAAAGAATGTAGTAGTGAACAAAACCCATATTTGTTTGATAAAATTGAAACTTATAAGGAATTTGCTAGTTTAGAAATGAAGGACATTTACGGAGAGGATCAATTGAAAGATGCCCTCCAACTTACGGCACATATGTTTGAAACAGTCTATGTGGAAAATCAAGGTAATGGAAACTTCAAGGTAACTAAATTACCTAATGAAGTACAAACTGGCCCAACCCTTTCACTCATCTCCAAAGACATTAATAAAGATGGAAACCTAGACATCATGGGAATTGGTGCTATCTACGATGCCGAAGTAGAAACCATTCGTTATGACAGTAACTATGGATATGTGTTATTAGGAGATGGAAAAGGCGGTTTTACAGTAAGTAAAGAACACGATCCTTTTGTAGATAGCGACGCTAAAGATTTAATAGCCATAACCGTGAACGGAAACGACTATTTCATAGTGGTAAGTAACAATGCTCCTTTGCATATATTTACCTTTACCCCATAAAAATTAAAAGAAATCACGATACTGCAAAACCCTAAAATCGATTGTTGTCATTTTAGGGTTTTTACTTTTTAGATCTTTGTATTTCTGAAGACCTCCTACTGCACGGTTCGCCGCTCCAGAAGGCGCTGTAAGAGAAACTGTGGTGATGGTTCTTCTTGTTTTTGGTAATATAAAAGAATGGACTCTCGGCACCTCATTGGACACAACTTCGAGCGACAACTTATATTGTTTTAACATTCTCCGGAAGAAATACTCGGGACCATTTTTACTATTCCCTCCTGTGAATAAAAGAGTGTCTACTTTATCTTTATCTTCCAAGACAGCCACCAAATCTCTTAAAGTTACGTTCTGCATCCCTAAATCACTAGCATCTATCTTTTCCCGCTGAGCAGATGAAACAATATCACATATCCCAATGTTGTTGTTCTCAAGAAATTCTTTGCGCTGTTTAATCGCTGCTTCGCTAGTTTCAAACTTTAGGCCTAAATTAAATATCTTATCCAGAATAGGCCATAGTTGCCCATCCCTACTTCCGTAGCAAAAATTAACATCGCCTTCTTTCAATTCACCCAAAGTAAATCGAGGTGGTGGAAGTGTACCTACAATTAACTTCGTAGCATTCTCTGGAATAAACGGCGGATAAGGATGTGTGTGATTAAACAATAGCTTCTCTTTTAGCTTACACTATTTTACAACTCATTATCGAGTAAATACAAGTTCATTTTCGGTAGACATTGCCTCACTAAACCCATAACCTTCGTAATTAAAGCCTTTTAAATCGTCTAATGTACCTGCATTAATATCTATGCAATAGCGTGTCATATAACCTCGAGCCAATTTAGCAAACGTCATTATAGTTTTGTATTCACCATTTCTAAAATCTTTAAACACGGGTGTAATCACATTAGCCTTTAATGATTTTTGATCAATGGCTTTGAAGTACTCAATACTCGCTAAATTAACAAACAGCTCCCCTTCTTCCAATTCATCATTAAGAGTTTTGGTGACCTTTTGTTTCCAAAATTCATAGAGATTTTTATTTTTTCCTACGGGGAATTTAGTTCCCATTTCCAATCGATAGGGCTGAATAAGATCTAAAGGTTTCAGAACTCCATATAAACCCGAAATAATTCGGAGTGTATTTTGAAGTAAGTCTATTTTTTCAGCGGGTATTTCGTACACATTCAATCCTTGAAAAACAGCACCACTAAATGCGTAAATAGCAGGGCGTGCATTGTCATTATCAAATGGCAAAGCCCACTCTTGGTTTCTCTCATAGTTTAACCTCCCCAAATTATCTGAAATACTCATTAACTTCGATAAACTCTTAGCTGATTTCTTTTTCAGTAATTTATGAAGCTGTTCAGATTCCTTCAAAAAAAGAGCCTTGCTAGAAAGCGTTGTGGGAAGTGGTTTTTCAAAATCCAGAGATTTTGCCGGAGAAATAACAATTTTCATAATGCGTTCTTTTCAGTAAAAATAAGAAGAAATATTGAGGTAAAAGTCAACAATTCATTAAATGAAAAAATACTGCTATAGGAAATAATGATTCTCTTTTTCTACACTAAAGTGGATTACGACCTAATGTATTTTGGTAAATTATGACGCATTCACTTCGACTAAATAGCGTGTTTAGAATAGTTTCTCCATTTATACAAACAACTCTCAATATCATCTGGAATAGGGATTTCAAATTGCATTTGCTTCCCAGTAGTTGGATGCACAAAACCAAGAGTTCTAGCGTGCAACGCCTGACTCGGAAGTACTTTGAAGCAATTTTCTACAAACTGTTTGTACTTAGTAAAGGTCGTTCCTTTTAAAATCTTCTCCCCTCCATAACGCTCATCATTGAAAATGGTATGTCCAATGTATTTGAGGTGCACTCTAATTTGATGCGTACGGCCTGTTTCCAATCGGCAGGAAATTAAAGTCACATAACCTAATCTTTCCAACACTTTGAAGTGAGTCACGGCTGGTTTTCCTTCCTCCAAATCATCACCAAAAAACACGGTGTTTTGAAGTCTATTCTTTGGATGGCGACCTATATGCCCTTCAATAGTGCCTTCATCTTCATTCATACTTCCCCAAACCAAAGCCACATATTCACGCTCTGTCGATTTGTTAAAAAATTGCTTTGAGAGATGGGTCATTGCCAACTCAGTTTTGGCAACTACCAATAAACCACTAGTGTCCTTATCTATACGATGCACTAGCCCTGGACGATTACTACTATTATTTGGTAAGTTATCAATATGAAAAGTAAGCGCGTTAATCAATGTGCCACTGTAATTCCCATGACCTGGATGCACTACCATTCCTGCTGGCTTATTCACCAACAACAACTCATCATCTTCATAGACAATATCAAGTGGAATATCTTCAGGAACCAATAAAAGTTCATACGGAGGATGTTCGAATAACACCCGTACTACGTCATTTCCTTTTACTTTATAACTGGATTTCACTGCTTGGTCATTGACGTGTATATTACCGTCCTTAGCAGCTTTTTGAATCTTATTTCGAGTTGCATTCTCTACCTTATTCATAAGATATTTATCAACTCGCAGCGGCTGTTGCCCTTTGTCTGCTACAAACCTAAAATGCTCATACAAATCGTCACTACCTGTATCTTCTATATCTGGACCGTTAATTTCCTTCATCACCTTCTATTTCTGTTTTCGATTCATTAATATCTAACTCCTTTGAAGCAGCCTCCACAGCATTGCGATTAAGCCCTCCATTTCCATCACCTAAAACCAAATCAAGAACCGATGTTTTTTGTAATTTATCTCCAGCTTGAATTTTCTTCCCTTTATGACGAAGCTCCAATACTTCATCTTTAGCAATGTATTTACGATATGTAATTTTTCCAACTTCAAATCCAATAGATTTTAAAGTGGGTTCTGCCTGTCTTCTGGTTTTTCCCACCACTTCAGGAATTTCAATCATTGGGTAACCTGAACGATTAATATAGATATATATCTTGCGATCTTCCTTTACAAATTCCCCTGCCTTTGGTATTTGTTCAATAACAGTTCTATAAGGAAAATTAGGATTATAGCTAGCCGAATCAAGCACTTCGAGTTTCAAATCTACGTCATCGAGAGTCTCTTCTGCTTGTAGTAAATTCATTTTTGCAAGGTCAGGAACCTCTATTTGTTGGCCGTGATTGGTAGTGAATTTCAGCCACCAAAGTACGATAAACCCGAGCGCAATTAGAGCAATCACTGCAAATCCCAATTGCTTTAAAAAGGTTTTGGTTAACAGAAATTTAAAAAATGTCATACGTTAGATGTTAGTGCGCAAAAATACTAAACGTAAATTTAGTATCATTTCGTCTGCGTATAATTTTTATCATCATTTTTTTTCAGAAAAAGAGCCACTGAGATACAAACGCAAAGTTTAATTTAACTTTAAAAAATAATGGCAGCACATTATAAGTTCTTTTAAGGGAATATTGATATTTTTGTTAAAGGTCCTAATTATCTATTTGATATGGTAAAAAAGAAAGTAGCCGTAGCCATGGGAGGTTATTCCAGTGAATTTGAAATTTCAATTCAGAGTGGCACTATTGTTTGTGAAGCTTTAGACACTTCCATATACGACGTCTACCCAATCCATATTTTAAAGAATGGTTGGTTTCATGTAACCCAAGACGGAACTAAATATGAAATTAACAAAAACAATTTCAGTTTTAGTGATGGAGCAAAATCCATTGTGCCAGATGTTGTTTTTAATACCGTACATGGCACTCCTGGAGAAGATGGATATTTAGCCTCTTACTTTGAACTCATAGAGCTTCCTCATACTAGTACCGACTTTTATAGCGCAGCACTTAGTTTTAATAAGCGCGATTGTTTGTCTGTTTTGAAATGCTTCGGAATTAATTGTGCTACCTCCTATTATGTAAACAAAGGAAACGATATTGAGACTAATACAATTATTGAAAAAGTAGGCTTACCGTGTTTTGTAAAACCGAATCGAGCGGGTTCCAGCTTTGGTATTAGCAAAGTGACTACTGAAAAAGATTTAGTTCCAGCACTGGAAAAAGCATTTGAAGAAGACCATGAGGTTGTCATTGAATCTGAACTCGTTGGCACAGAAGTTTCAGTTGGAGTCTTTAAAACCAAGAACGAGCTTGTGGCCTTCAATCCTACTGAAATTGTTTCGGAAAATAGCTTCTTTGATTATGAAGCCAAGTACCTCGGGCAATCAGAAGAAATCACACCTGCCCGTATTTCCGAAGAAGAAACACTTACTGTTCAAACAGAAGCCATGAAAGTCTACAGTTACCTAAACATGAAAGGCATTTGCCGTGCCGATTTTATCATTCAAGACGGTGTTCCCTATTTAATAGAAATCAATTCTACACCAGGTCTTTCAGCAGAAAGCATTGTACCAAGACAAGTAAGAAATGCCAATATGACGTTAACTGAATTTTTTGGAATGCTTATAGAAGAGGCGTTAGAATAAAGTTTCGAAATACAGAGCAAACCGATAATTAGGTATAAACACGTATAGAGAGAGTGACATCCCCTTTGTAACTTTTACACCTAATCTCTTAGAATTTAAGAATGTCTAGTCGCTCTGCCGAATCTAATATCAAAAAAAAATCTCATACAGAATCTGATATGACTCCAGTTTCTGAGAATATAGGTGTATCAAAATTCACAGATAATCGACCAGAAGCAATAGCTCAACGAAAGCTACAAGCAATGGCAAATGCAAGTCCGAAAGTCAATCAAACTGTTAAATCACAGGCCATGGCCAATGATTTTACTTCTACCACTCCTATTCAAAAGAAAAGGAATACTACAGGATTACCCGATCAACATAAGTTGGGCATAGAGAACCTTTCTGGATATGCAATGGATGATGTAAAAGTACATCGCAACTCGAATAAACCAGCACAATTAAATGCGCATGCCTATGCACAAGGAACGGATATCCATTTGGCCACAGGACAGGAAAAGCACTTACCTCACGAAGCTTGGCATGTAGTGCAGCAAAAACAAGGAAGGGTAAAACCAACTCTTCAGATGAAGGTAAAAGTGAACATTAATGATGACGAAGGATTGGAAAAGGAGGCCGATATGATGGGGGCTAAAGCCGCACAAAATTCCGAAGAAAAAACTTCAAAAAAACCACTTCAGAAAAAAGAATTAAAGTCTTTATCCAACCCTAGTCAATTAAAACAGAAAACGGACCTCACTCCAGGAGGCCTCAATATGATTGGAGAAACTCATAAAGATTATAAAGATAAAAATGCACGGGCATATGATGCACATAAAATTAAAGAGAAACTGGGTGAGGGCGTGCAATACTATTTGGAAGGCTCCTTAAAAACGAAAAAAAGCAATAAGGACTTTTCGGATCCAGTAGATCTTCGCCTTGAACAAATAATCTCCTTTACTCAGGAATATTGTAGTGCTTTGCTCCCCAAACTTTTAAAGATTGACACTGGTAAATTAACTTTGGAAGCTTCTCAAATTGCAGAGAACAAGGGCTCGGTGAGTGGTCTTGTAGAGCAATTGACTCCAAAGATTATGAGTGAAATATTCAACGTGGAAGAAGTGTTGCAAATCATTATAGAGAAAAACCTTTCAGGAGACCAATTGGTAGCCCTTTCAGAGACGGAAATTTGGAAAAGAGAAACTGTAGACCCAGAAGATAAGTACGAAGATAATTTTGAAGCACTTGAATACAAACTTCTTTATTATGGTATGCGAAAACAGTCTCAAGAGGAGCAGCTAGCTATAAAACCAGTGGAGCCAGATGAAATTCCTAAGGCATAAGAGGTGCTGAATTTAAACATGTCGAAATTTTACGATCTATACAACGACCGTTTACCTCCCAGCTTGAAATTGTACCTTCATTTAAAACACGAAAGACATTATGCGAATTCTGGAAGTCATTTTGAGTTTGCAGTTGATAAAATCCCTCAAGTTTTGAAAATATGGGGTGAGATTAGTGAATTAACAGGTCTTCTTAGTCTTATTCATTCAGGAGGTAGAGTTGAGCTTTTAAAAACCGCCATTGAAATGTCCATTAATAAATTGCGGGCACTTCTTACGGCTCTGGATGAAGGAATGACAGAAGGCTTAAAGAATCGACCTTCAGATGATGTTCGAGTAAATAGAAGTATATTCATGCATGAGACAGCTGAAAAATTGAAAGGCAAAAATATTGCTTGGAAAGTAGGGAATTTACACATCAAAGATATTTTAGGTTTAGAAAGTGGGGGTTTTATAAAAACTAACTATGCGTACATTACTAAAGAAAATTTTAACACCAAAAACCTAAATAAAGGAGAGATGGACTCCTTTGTAGGAGGAGATGTAGAGTTAGGTCCAGAATATGTTGAAGCCGAACAAGTTTCGGCGGACATGCTCACAAACGCTAGGGCAATTTTAGCAGACCCAGAGAAAATGAAGGTGGCCATGTCTAATGAGCCTGAATGGGATGCAGTTTTTGCAAGCATTGAACACCTAGACCTAAGTAACCTCATTACCAATGCTACTGGAATTATCGTAGATGCTATACTCAAAGGTAAAATACCCAAGCTTAAATCCATCTCGATACCCAAACAAAGTATGACTCCAGATTTAAACGGCAAGTTGTTAGGTTATGGAATTAAGGTAAACCTCGTATAATTATTAGTGGTGTTTAAATACGTGCATAAAATTAAAATGCTCCACGATTGGTTTATCTAATGAGCATCCATTATTCAGCATTGCAAAAGCGAGAGACAAATCCACAAATATCATTAACTTAGTGGCTAAATACGTCAAAGATGAAAATTGCTGTTTTCCCAGGTTCATTTGATCCAATAACCTTAGGCCATTTAGATATTGTCAACCGCGCAATTCCATTATTCGATGAGATTATCGTAGCTATTGGCACCAACGCTACTAAAAAACACATGTGGAGTTTAGAAGAACGACAAGAGTTTATTGAAAAAGCCTTCGCTAACCACCCTTCCATAAAAGTTAAAACCTACCAAGGACTCACCGCCGACTTTTGCAAAGCGGAAGGAGCACAATACATTTTGCGTGGCCTTCGAAATACTACCGACTTCAACTACGAACAGACAATTGCTCAAGCTAATCATAAAGTAAATGGAGTGGATAGTGTATTCATGATATGCAATCCAGAATACTCTCACATTTCTTCCTCCATTGTTCGGGACATAGCTCGAAATAATGGCACTATTGATAGCTTGGTTCCGATAGAGGCAGGCATCTTACCTCCTTCTTAAAGGGTCTTATTCTTAAACTGAACCCCTATAGACATTTGTACTAGCTGTTAGTTAGAAGACGGACTTACGTCTTATTCATATAACCTTTAACCAACAATAATATGGAAACCACCAAATTTCATAAGCTCTGTGAAGCTTACGACACCGCTCAAGAAAAATTTAATGCATATCAGAACGATTGTCATATTTTTTCCATGGAATTTGTAAGAGAGTTAAAGGCATATTATCAAATTCCAGAAAGTCAATTTTCATTGTACAAAATAAATAAAGAAGGCGGATTTGACCTTGTCCCTTCAGCACTCATTCACGCACTCGATTTGGATGAAAACTATTTTTGGAATCTTGGATTTGGACTTACAGTATGTCGAACTCTCGAGACGCTACCAGAGGAACTTATTTTAGTCCATATTATGTTCAGAAAAAATATAAAGGACGAATACTATATCAAATATGCATACGGAGGAGATGAATATCAAATTGTAAAAGGAGACGCTACAAGCTATGTTCCCTTTTTTGATTTCCTATTTTCGAGTATCATGACGTCCTATCAACAGCAAATGCAACAATTTATTGGAGAAAAGACCACAAGGAAACTAGGTTATATTCAGTAAAAAAAGAAGAGTACATCATCTTGAAAAACAATATCACTTCAGTTTATCTCACAAAAAAACTCTTTCAGGTAAAACCTAAAAGAGTTCAATATTATTGTAAAAGCAGAAAGCTAACTTATAGAGTTGCTACATGCTTCGCTAAACCAGATTTTAAGTTAGCAGCTTTGTTAGCATGAATAACATTATTCTTTGCTAGCTTATCTAACATAGATACTACTTCAGGGAATAAAGCTTGCGCTTCTTTATTATCGGTAAGTTCTTTTAGCTTTTTCATTGCGTTACGAGTCGTTTTATGCTGATAACGGTTACGTAAACGCTTTACTTCACTACTTCTAATTCTCTTTAAAGCTGACTTATGATTTGCCATATTCTCTCTACTTAATATTGTTTTGTAGTCCGTAGGGGAATCGAACCCCTGTTACCAGGATGAAAACCTGGCGTCCTAACCCCTAGACGAACGGACCATTT